>CAJGDH010000254.1 GCA_904502145.1 uncultured Eubacterium sp. | reverse complement strand
TGACCAGGTCCATCCTGGCACCCTTGATCTGCAGGTTGGCTTCCGCCTCAACCTCATGCAGGATATCCTGTGCATTTTCCAGGAGTTCATGAATTGTGTAGGTCTTGGAAGGATGCATGGGCATGGCGATGGTACATTCCTGGCTGTCCAGGTCAATGTAGACGCAGCCGTCATAGTAGGCCACATCCGCTGGAGCAAGCTTTTTGTAATCCTGCGGACGACCATGAATCTTATAGTAATTCTCGGTTTCTTCGTCCGTCACCCAGATGGAGGACCAGCAGGTGGTCTCCGTGGACATGACGTCGATGGCGTTCCGGTATTCGATGGGGAGGCCGGCGATGCCGGGGCCCACGAATTCCATGACTTTATTCTTCACATAGCCGTTCTTGTAGACAGCCCCGCAGATGGAGAGGGCCACGTCGTGAGGGCCGACTCCCGGTCTGGGTTTGCCGGTCAGGTAGATGGCCACCACACCCGGGCGGGTGAAATCGTAGGTCCTGCCCACCAGCTGCTTGGCCAGCTCGCCGCCGCCTTCTCCCACGGCCATGGTACCCAGGGCACCGTAGCGGGTGTGGGAATCGGATCCCAGGATCATCCTGCCGCCCCCGGCCATCATCTCCCGGTTGTAGGAGTGGATGTTGGCCATGTTGGTGGGCACATAGATGCCCCCGTATTTATGGGCCGCCGACAGGGCGAATTTATGGTCATCCTCGTTGATGGTACCGCCCACGGCACAGAGGGAGTTGTGGCAGTTGGTCAGGACGTAGGGCAGGGGGAATTCCGTCATTCCCGAAGCTCTTGCCGTCTGGATGATACCCACATAGGTGATGTCATGGCTGGTCATGGAGTCGAATTTCAGGCGCAGATCTTCCATACTGCCGCTGGTGTTATGGCTTTCCAGGATACCGTAGGCGATGGTCCCCTTTTCCGCCTCTTCTTTGGTTACTTTGCGGCCGGTCATGGCCTCGATCTTCCCGGCTTCCGCCTCGGGAACGATCTCATTTCCATGCACCAGGTAGATTCCGCCTTCATATAATCTGATCATTAGATTTTCCTTTCTCTATCGCAATTTCAGGTTCTTCGGCTTTATTCTCCCTCAAGCCGGAAGGAGGGGATGCTCACCCCGTGATGGCTTTCGGAGATGACATGCTCCTGGCCCATCCGGCTGAAGAATCCCACGAATTTTCCGTTGTAGGAATAGGTTCCGATCATGGAATACCAGTCGCCGATACCGTAGTCCTCCGCCTTCTCATCAAATGTACCGGGCAGGCAGATCTTGCAGGTGTTGGGCCGGTGGAATACCATGGCCACATAGCCTTTATCCACGAAGGAATCCACTTTTTCCTCCCACTCTTCCTGGGTCATATCTCCGCCGGCGAAGACCCCGTGGGAATCGTAATCATCCTCGGGTTTGATCACCCAGCCGTTTTTGTTCTTTTTCACATCCTCGATATCCAGCCCTGGCGTATCATGTCTCAGCCGGTAGGTGGGGAGTACATGCTCTTTGACGTAGGCCCTTTCCTCCTCGGTGAGAAATTCTTCCGTAATGGGATCCAGCAGTGCGATATTGACCATCTTGGCGTGGGTCACCGTTGTCCGGAAATGTCCGATCAGCACGGTTTTTTCCGCTGCCACCGCATCGATGAGAGGTTTACATTCCTCGTATCTCTGGGCCATATCGCTGGTGCAGACCCGGCGGTAGACCGCGTCGAAGGCCATGTTATCATAGGTGTCCCTCAGGGCCTCACCGTCAAAATACAGTTCCCGGATATCCACGAAGCGGGCAGTCACTCCCCTTCGCTCAAAAGCGTCCAGACATCTGGTGATATCACTCAGGGTCACGGCGTCCTCAAAATCGGTGATCAGTACATTGGGGTTCTCCTTGGCATTTTTGTCCGACGCATAGGTCTCCAGGAAGGCATCCACCCAGCTGTCAAAGTACTCAAATGCCTTGGGTTCATGGTTTTTGCAGAATTCCTGAAAACTGGGGGAAAGTTCCACCGCTTCACAGCCGATCTGGGTCCTGGACATGGCGGCAGTGCCGTCCGCGTTGAACTCGCAGAACTTAAAGCTTCTGTCCTCTTCATTTAGGAAGAAGTCAAACCGGCTGATGGGCAGCTGCTCCTCATAGTTGCAGGGCAGGAGGATCAGGTCTTCCACCGCCTTGGGGAAGGCAAAGATCTTCCGGTACTCCGGATCCTCCACATACCTGCGGATCACTTTGCTTAAGATCCCGTGGGTCATGCGGACCGTATCTTCCATAAATTTCAGTTCTTCTTCCCTGTAAAATGCAGGGACAAAGGAGAAGGGGGCCGGGAAGCCGTAGACATAACAGTCGGAATCCGCCACATACTTTGCAGCCTTCTCTCTTCCCTCCGGATCTCCCCGGAGGTTTCTGATGATCTCCAGATATTCATTTCTTTCCTTTTTCATAACTTTTATCCTTTTTTATCCACATTTATCAATAATTTTCTTTATAAGTATACACCTGTCAGGGTTTTTGGGCAATCGGGAATCGCCAAACCATTTTTCCTGTGCTATGATGAAGGCAAAGAACGATAAATGGAGGGCGAAAAGATGATGGTGGAAGAACTGCTCATGCAGGAGAGGGAAGAATGGATCGAAGAAGGTAAAGCGATCGGACGGCTTGAGACCAAGGTCTCGGATATCAGCTCCGTGCTTCAGCTGAAGGGGGAGGTTCCCCGGGAAATGCTCCGGAAGATCCGGCTTATTGAGGATATAAATGTCCTGGATGACATTTTTCAGTATTCTTTAAGACATGATTCCTTAAAAGAGATCAGTGATTATCTCGATGGGATTATCGCTACGGCATAAAGGGAACGTATACGTCCGGAGAATGATTATGAGAATGAAAATTACACGAAAACTGATCTGCATCTGCCTGACAGGACTGCTGCTCCTGTCCGGATGCACCACAGGACAT
>CAJGDH010000253.1 GCA_904502145.1 uncultured Eubacterium sp. | reverse complement strand
CCCGGCAGCCAGGGCCTGGCCGCGGATAATATCCGTATCTATGAAGAAATGGTTACCGCCTTTCGAGGAGATCCTGAGGCCTCCAGGGTCTTCCAGGCCTCCACGGAGATCGGGAAGAATATCCCTGTAAATGAGATCCTCCCGGTGACGAAAAAAGAGTGGAAGGGCATGACGGTCTCCCTCCCGTATAACCCTTATCTCTGGGGTGATCCTGCCGATGAAGGTTATACGGAATACCTCTCGGAGGGGAAGACGGAGGTTCTGAAGATCCTGGACAGGATCTGTGAAGAGCAGGGACTGCCCTATTTTGCCACGGCGGACCTGCTGGTTGCAGCCTATGTATACCATGATGCCATACCCTATGGAGGGACGAAGAGCTTTTCCATCGGGTTGCTGCGTCATGACTATGAAAACCTTCTGTCCTACCTCCGGCTCCATGGCCCGGAGTACGGTGTCCAGCTTAATGAGTCCCGGGACAGGGAAGGAAATTATCCGCTGCTCACAAAACATGTGACCATGAAGGACCGGGGGGACTGGCTGATGATGGTCCGCCTGCATCCCTACGATAAGGTGCCGGCCTCCTTCTATACCAGAAAAGCATTTCTGGACCAGATCAAAATCTATAATCAGGAATATGAGGAGCTTCTGGATTTCCAGGTCAACACCATCCGGAAGTACGAAAAAGAATACAGCAAAAAAGAGATCGCGGAACGCAAGGACCGCTACAGTAAGATGAATGCTCTGGAACTGGCGGAGAAGATCGATACATTTTCCAGGAAATACAATGAGGATCCTGAACCGGGCGGTTACCAGAGGATCGCATTCGCCTTCAGCGGAAAGATGGTGGATGCAGAGAGTATCATCCACAGGACCCATCTTGCTTTCAGGGATATGGAGCTGACCTGCCTCGGGGATGTCACCCCCTGGTACCAGCCTATGGATGAGGAACTGGCCAGACAGATCAGTGTGATGCAGCGGGAGAATAAAAAGCTGCTGGTGGAGTTTGACCGTGTCTGCAGAAAGATCGGCGCCCGGTATTTCCTCTGTGCGGGATCCCTGCTGGGATACGTGCGGCATGGAGGATTCATCCCCTGGGATGATGATGTGGATATCGGCATGCTGCGGGCGGATTACGACCGGCTTCTCGCTGAGGGACCGAAGGAATTCGGGGAGGATTTCTTCCTCCAGACCAGGGAGTCTGACCCAAACATCCCTTATGTCTACAGCAAGCTGCGCTTAAACAATACGGAATATTTTACGGATTATACCTACGACCGGGATTTCCACAAGGGGATCAGTATAGATATCTTTCCCCATGATTTTGTTCCCAATGATCTTAAGGCCAGAGAGAAGCAGATCCGGGAAGCCACCAGGTGTTCCCTGGCTCACAATGCCATTGCCCGGAACCAGTACCCCGACAAGGAGGTGCCTTTCCCGCCCCGCAATCAGGAGGAGGAACAGATCGAAAAGGAACAGAAGGCCATCATCGCGGATTACTGGAAAATGTCTTTGAAGGACAGCCAGCAGGAATATCTCGATGTGGCAACCCGCTACAACGATAAGGCCGGGGAGCTGGGGCTCAGAACGGTAGCCAGTTTTGTGGTGAACTATACCTGTATCGATCTGGTGGATCTTCTCCCCCTGCAGAAAGGCTTGTTTGAAGGGATCGAGGTTTTCGTTCCCAAATATCCCCACAATCTGATGAGAATGCAGTACGGGGACTATATGAAATATCCGCTGCCCCACCAGCAGGTATCCCACAAGGTGGTGAAATGGTCTGTGGGCGGGGAACATTCATAGATGAAAAAGATACAGCAAAGATGAAGGAGTTTATTAAAATGAAGAACAGTCTGCGGATAAAGATAAAGACCGGATGTTTCTTTCTGGCAATGATCACGGTCCTGGTATTCTGTGACCCGGCGGAAGCGGCGATCGTCAACACGGGACATCAGAAATATTCCTACGGGGAGATGAAGACGGATCTGAAAAAGCTGGAAGAGAAATATGAGGAGAACTGCCAGGTGAACATCATCGGGAAGTCTCTCGATAAGAGAAACCTCTATGAGGTGGTGCTGGGTAATCCTGAGGCTGAGAAACATCTCCTCGTCATTGCCAATCTCCACGCAAGAGAATACATGACTGTACAGTTATGCATGAAACAGATCGAGTATACTCTCTCAAACTATAACAAGAAGATCAGCGGCAGCAGGGTTTCGAAAGTTCTGGACGAAGTGGCTGTCCACTATATCCCTTCCAGCAACCCTGACGGCACGGCCATCAGCCAGTTCGGTTTCGGGAGCATCAGGAACAAAAAACTCAGAAATGCACTGAGGAGAATGGGAGGAGGCTCCCGCAGGTGGAAAGCCAATGCCCGGGGCGTCGATCTTAACCGGAACTGGGCCGCCGCTTTCCGCAGGAAAGGAAGACCCGGAAGCTCCGGTTATCACGGGAAAAAAGCCGCCAGTGAACCTGAGACGAAAAATCTGGTGAAATGGGTGAACAAGCTGAAGAAAAAAGGAAAGATCGTGGGGGTGATCAGTTATCATTCCACCGGTTCGATCATATACGGAAGAGTTGCAGGGCAGGCCAGTTCCAGGGTGAAAAAGCAGACAAAAAGGATGACGTCCACCGCGAGAAGCCTCACCCACTACCGTCTGATGCCCACGGAAAGCCTCCAGGCAGCCAACAGCTGTTCCAGAGAGTACTTCCTCTACAGAAAAGCGATTCCCTGTATTACCCTGGAAGTAGGCAGAGGTTCCTGTCCTTTAAGCAGCAGGGAGTTCCCTTCCATCTGGAGGAAACACAAGAACCTGGTGTTGAGGGAAGCCATGCTTTTCGATTAACCATGAGAAAAAAAGGGAAAAAAGACTAACGATAAAGAATAAAGATAAAAACTAAAGATAGAGAACGATTACGAAAAAAGACCCGGGATTAAAATCCCGGGTCTT
>CAJGDH010000252.1 GCA_904502145.1 uncultured Eubacterium sp. | reverse complement strand
GGTGATCTGCATGTACAGAGGCGAGCATTGGCAGATCCCGGTACTGTTTCAGGATGCCGGCGCATCTGCAGCCGACGGCTTTGGATCCGCTTCTTTCATTGAGTGGTCGAGCAGTGATCCCGGTGTTGTCTCTGTGGACCGGGAAGGTTACCTGTCCGGGGAGAAGGCAGGACATGCCGTCATCACCGGAAAAAACGGGGTGGCTGAAGCCTCCCTCTGTGTGAATATATATACCGGCAATTCCTCCGGTTCATGGTGGGATATGGAGATGCTTATCTCCCCGGATCAGGTTCGGGTCTACCGGAATTTTGACCAGTCCGCATACGAATACGGTGACTGGAGCAACTATGTGTCCTGGCACGGATGTGCCGCCTGCTGTACCACTACGGCGGTGGGGGCATGGTATCCCGAGGAGGAATGGACTCCGGAGGGGATCGTCAGCGAACTGGAACCGGAAGCCAATCAGGCCGGATGGGATAAGAATTATGCCAAATCCCTGGCCAAACAGATGCCCCTGAGCCTGAAAGGCATCAGCAGGGTCCTGGAATTGAAAGAAATTCCACATATCTATGTGGATAGATTTGATAAAGATACGTTGGAAGAAGACCTGAAGGATTGCCTGAAAACCGGCAGTCCCATCATCTATGAGGCAGGAAACGGGGGTTATCACATGATGATGATCCTTGGACTGACCCCCGAGGACGAGGTAATGGTCAGTGATTCCGTGGGCTTTTCCCGGGTGATCAGAATGCCCCTGTCCACGGTGGCAGGGCAGATGTTTTCTTCAAAAGAAGAACCGAAAAGCTCCTATTTCTCCGGAAGGAAGACCTCCGGAGGCTATATCAAAGTCGGTGTAGATGAATGAATAATGAAATGAACCAGACAAACTATCTCTATGATAACAGACAGCTGTACCAGCTGATCTTTCCATTGGTGATCGAGCAGCTACTGATGGTACTGGTAGGCATGGCGGACGTCCTCATGGTGGCTACCCTGGGGGAAGCGGCGGTATCCGGCGTCTCCCTGGTGGATGCGGTGAACAACCTGATCCTTCAGGTCCTCTTTGCCATGACCGCCGGAGGTACCGTGGTCTGCGCCCAGTATATCGGGGCAAAGGACTATCCGAGAGCCTCCCGTTCCGGCGGGCAGCTTTACTTCATCACCACAGTCAGTACCATCCTGATC
Source organism: uncultured Eubacterium sp. (assembly GCA_904502145.1). GTDB lineage: Bacteria > Bacillota > Clostridia > Lachnospirales > Lachnospiraceae > Anaerobutyricum. Next base: position 1,772 of record CAJGDH010000252.1, on the reverse strand, counting down.
ACCCTGGTCTTTGTCCTGGCCAACCGGCCTATCCTGTCCCTGATCTTTGGGAAAGTGGAGACATCCGTCATGGACAATGCGGTCATTTACATGTTTCTGACTGCCCTGTCCTTCCCCTTCCTGGCCATGTACCATTCCGGTGCGGCAGTCTTCCGTGCCAAGGGGGAAACCCGGATTTCCATGTTGGTTTCCCTGATGATGAATGCGATCAATATCGCAGGAAATGCCTTCTGTATCTTCGTCCTGAAGATGGGGGTTGCCGGTGTCGGTATCCCCACCCTGATCTCCAGGATCATCGCGGCCGCTGCCATCCTGTATCTGCTGCAGAAGAAGGACAATCCCCTGCGGATCCGGTCCGTTTCCCACCTGCTTCCGGATCTCGGTCTTATCAAGAGGATCCTGGCCATCGGTATTCCCAACAGTGTGGAAAGCGCCCTCTTCCAGTTCGGCAAGCTGATGCTGCAGAGCCTGGTGGCAACCCTGGGAACCGCCTCCATCGCGGCCTATGCCGTGGCCAACAACCTGGTCACCTACCTCTATCTCCCGGGAAATGCCCTGGGAGCGGCCCTGATCACCATCGTGGGTCAGTGCTACGGTGCCGGGGAGCACAGACAGGCCAAGCATTATGTGCGCAGGCTTCTTTTCCTGAATTACGCCATGCTGGCGGTGCTTTGTACCATTCTGATCGTGGGAAGAAATGTCCTGGTAGGGCTCTATAATCTGTCCCCGGAAGCGGCAGCCCCTGCTTCGGCCCTGATCCTGGGTCACTCCATCGCTATGCTGGTCTGGCCTCTGGCCTTCCTCTTTCCCTACTATTTCCGGGCGATCGGAAGGGCAGCCTTCACCATGCTGGTGGCCGTCGTCACCATGTGGCTCTTCCGGGTAGGACTTGCCTATGTATTTGTGAAGTTCCTGCATAAAGATGTGGTCTGGGTCTGGTACGCCATGTTCATCGACTGGATCGCCCGGGCGATCATCTATGTGACCGCTTTCCGACGCCAGCCGGAGGATCCCCTGGTCAAAGCAGAATGATCCCCTGGTCGAAACAGACTGAGTCGGTCAGCTGCAGCCGCAGTCTGATCTGAATGCAAAATCTGAATAGGGAAACAAAAAAACGCCGTACAGGCGATGCTTTCAGGGATAACCTGCATCGTCAGTACGGCGATTTCTGTTTCTGCTCTTTTTTACTCTTCCCTTCCGGCCCATGTGGTCCGGATCAGTCCCTCGCCGGTGATGTCAGTCCCTTTCCGGTGAGGTCTGTCCCTCTCCGGTGAGATTACTCCAATTCAGCCAGCATCTGGGCGGGATTGTCCGCTGCCTTCACTTTGCCGAAGGCTTTGACGATCACTCCCTTTTCATCGATCAGGTAAGTGGTCCTTACCACTCCCATGCTGACTTTTCCGTAATTTTTCTTCTCTTTCCAGACATCATAGGCCTGGATGACCTCCTTCTCCGTATCGGAGAGCAGGGTAAAGGGAAGGCCGAATTTCTCTTCAAATTTCTTGTGGGAAGCCACGCTGTCCTTACTGACGCCGATCACCACGGCTCCTTTTTCCTCAAACTGGGGATATAAGTCGCCGAAGGCGCAGGCCTGTTTGCTGCAGCCGGCGGTATTGTCCCTGGGATAAAAATACAGGATTATTTTACGTCCCAGATAATCCGACAGGCTTCTCATCTCTCCGTTCTGGTCCGGCAGGGTAAATGCCGGGGCTTTTGTCCCAACTTCCAACATGGTTGATCTCCTCCTTTTATCGTTACTCATTGATCACATG
>CAJGDH010000251.1 GCA_904502145.1 uncultured Eubacterium sp. | reverse complement strand
TCATCCAGGGCAGCAGGATTTCGGAGGACGGAATACTGCTGGATGCCAACGGAGATGAGATCGATCAGAGAAAGACAAAGATCACGGTTTCCATCCAGCCTCAGCATATCACCATGACCGACGAGATCGAAGACGGCCTGGTGGATGGATATATCAGCAACCTGATCTATAAAGGTGACCATTACAGCTATGTCATCCACACTGACCTGGAACAGGATTTTGTGGTGGATGATGAATATCTGTGGAACATGGACGACCATGTAGGTCTGATCATGCCCCTGGATAAGATGAAATTCTCCCTGAAGAAATAACCGACCAACCATTGAAGGAGTTTAATCATGCGTAAGTTTTCCTTTTCCAGAAAACAGCTTGCCATACCTTATGCAGTCTTTCTGCTCTGTTTTGTCGCGGCCCCGCTTGCCGTGCTGATCTACTATGGCTTCACCACGTCATCCGGAAGATTTACTCTGGACCATATGACCGGGTTTTTCACGGATCCCAACACGCTGGGCACCTTGTTCTACAGTCTGGGGGTGGCTTTTGTCACCACCTTATCCTGCTTGCTTCTGGCCTATCCTACGGCCTATATCCTCGCCCACAGCAGACTTAAGAACAAATCGGTCATGCTGATGGCCTTCGTCATGCCCATGTGGATCAATTTCTCCTTAAGGATAACCGCCCTGAAGGAGATATTGTCCCTGCTGGAAGGAAACCTGGCCCTTCATCCGTTTTTTAATGCGGTGATCGGTATGACTTATGACTTCCTTCCCTTTATGATCCTTCCCATCTACAATACCATCGTCAAGCTGGATGAATCTCTTATCGAGGCGTCCAGGGACCTGGGGGCCAATGAGCTCCAGTCTTTTCTGAAGATCACCCTGCCGCTTTCCCTTCCGGGAGTGATCAGCGGTGTCTCCATGGTTTTCCTGCCGGCGATGACGAATTATGTGGTGCTGGATATGCTCTACAACAGTACATTTATCATGGGAAGCCTGATCGGAAGCTATTTCTCCGCCTACAACTGGCACGGAGGATCCATGATCGCCCTGATCCTGCTTGTCATCATCTGTATCTTTACCCTTCTTACCAACGGGACCGGTGACGAGGGTGCCAACAGAGGAGGTGTTCTCTTATGATCAAAAAAATCGTAAAAGGGTTGATCATCCTCTTCGTACTGGCCTTCATCTATGCCCCCATCCTGATCCTGGCGGTATACAGCTTTACCAATGCGACACAGATCGGTGCCATCCGGTCGTTCTCCTTCCACAATTATGTGACCCTGTTCACCACGGAGGACCTGATCCACATGATCCTTGGCACCATCTTCCTGGCCTTCGCATCAGCCCTGATCTCCACTTTGCTGGGGACCATGGGTGCCATCGGCTCCTTTTATTCCGGAAAGAAGATGTCTTCCTTCATCCGGACCACCAACCAGATTCCTGTGGTAAACGCGGATGTGGTGACCGGTTTTTCCATCTGCATCCTTCTGGTGATCGTTCTCGGGGTAAGCAAAGAGACCTATATCCCTCTGGTGATCGGCCATGTGACCCTTTGTGCACCTTTTGTTTATCTGTCGGTCATGCCTAAACTGATGCAGCTTGATCCCAGTATCTATGAGGCGGCCCTGGATCTTGGCGCCACACCCGTTGTGGCCTTGTTCAGGATCGTGATCCCTCAGATCTCTTCAGGGATCTTCTCCGGATTTGCCCTGGCCATCACCCTTTCCCTGGATGATTATTTTATTGCGACCTACACCAAACCATCCACTTTTGATACCATAAGCACCTACGTGGTCAATGCCACAAAAGGTGCCCAGACAAAGATAAAAACCGCTCTCTGGGCGCTGTCCACGGTCATTTTCCTGATCGTGGTGCTGATCGTGCTGATCTCCAACCTTCGGGCAATGAAAAAAACATCGGAGGAGAGGAAAGGAGGGGTGGCATGATGCGTTTTGTCATTGGGAAAACCACTTATTTTTTAAGAAAGATCCCTGTTTTCCTGCTTATCCTTTCCCTCATGGCAGCCTTTGTCCTGCCCACACGGTCCCTTGCAGCAAAGAAGGCCGGAAAAGGCAGGGATGAGATCGTTCTCAGGGTCAGCAACTGGGAAGAATATATAGATGAAGGTGACTGGGATGAAGTGATCGACCTGGAAAGCGGAGACATAAAGGGCGAGAACAACATTATCCATGACTTCGAAGACTGGTATTACGAAACCTACGGAAAAAAGGTCCGGGTGGAGTATTCCGCCTTCGGAAGCAACGAAGAATTCTACAATATGTTCACCCTTGGAAATGTGTATGACCTGGTCTGCCCCTCGGAATATATGATGATGAAGCTGGCTATGGAAGACCAGCTCCTTCCTCTGTCTCCGGAATTTTTTGATACCGGAGATCCCAACAATTACTATATACGGGGTCTTTCTCCCTACATTCAGAAGATCTTCGCCGGCAGCACCGTCGGCGGGAGACCCTGGGCTGATTATTTTGCCGGCTATATGTGGGGGATCACAGGCATCGTCTACAATCCGGAGTATGTGACGGAGGAGGAAGCCTCCTCCTGGTCCATCCTTACCAACCCGAAATTCAGGAGACAGGTGACCATCAAGGACAGTGTCAGAGAATCTTATTTTGCCGCTGTCGGGGCTCTCAAGTCCGACCTGCTCACCTCGGAAGAATTCATAAATTCCCCGGATTATCATAAACGCCTGGAAGAGGAGATGAACGATTCATCTGACCGGATGATCCGTCAGGCCCAGGATTTTCTCCAGGAAGTAAAAGACAATACCTATTCCTTTGAATCTGACGCCGGCAAGGCAGATATGATCACGGGGAAAGTCGTTGCCAACTATCAGTGGTCCGGCGACGGCGTCTATACCCTGGATCAGGCGGAAGAGGATGACCTCTATCTGTCTTTTGCGGTACCAAAGGAAAGTACAAATATCTATTTTGACGGCTGGTG
>CAJGDH010000250.1 GCA_904502145.1 uncultured Eubacterium sp. | reverse complement strand
GGATTGTAGTAGAGTTTTCCGCCGTAGGACAGCACATTTCTCCGGATGGTCGACTTGGAGGAATTGTGCCATTTCCTGGCCTGGTTGTTCTTGGAGAGGCTGGAGTAGCTGGATCCCGAAGATACCCGGTAAGGATTGATCCAGGCCTCGATCTTCATCCCCTTCTTGTGGGCCTGCTTCACCATGATAGCCAGAGGATCATAGGACAGAGCCTTTCCCTGTTTTCCCGCTATACAGGCTGAGGTCGGGAAATAGGAACTCTTGTAGAATGCATCGCCGAATGCACGTACATGGACGATGATGGTGTTGAAGCCCTTGTTCTTGCAGTTTTTCAGCACCTTGTTGAAATACGTCGTGAAGTTGGCGGCATTGTTGTTCTTGTAGAGAGACAGGTAGTTTTCATAGTCGTAAAAGGCAAACCAGACCCCCTTGTACTCCCCGGTGCCTGCCGCCGATGCAGGTACGGTTCCCGCCGGTGTCAGACAGGACACCATGATGGCGAAGGCCAGCACCAATGCCAGCAGTTTCTTTTTCATACATTTTCCCCCTTTTTTCTCTTTTTCTTAATTGCATTCTGAAAACACAAAACCCCGGATACGCCAGGCATATCCGGGGAAAAGAAAAGAGCGCGAGACGGGATTCGAACCCGCGACCCTCGCCTTGGCAAGGCGATACTCCACCACTGAGCCACTCGCGCATATCTGTAATTCAACTGTGTCTAGTATATCATAATACGTTCTGTTGTCAAGAAATATTTGAGTCAAGGATCATAAAAGAACAAAGCGGATGACGGGAATCGAACCCGCGTCCTCAGCTTGGGAAGCTGATGTTCTGCCATTGAACCACACCCGCGAAAGGTCCTCAACGAAATGTATTCTACCACAGATTACCGGCGGATGCAAGAAAAATAATCAGGCATCCGGACTATCCCGGCCAAAGCAGTTGACGAAAAAGAGGAGAGTCGTTAATATATCAGATGGAAAGATGACTCGGGTAAAAGGAGAAAAACTTGCGTTACGTACTTTGCGGAATTAATGCCAAATATATACATACGAATCTGGCCGTCCTGTCTCTTCAGGCTTATTGCAGGGAGAAGTGCGGGCAGGATGAGGCGGAAAACAGGGCACCGGATCATGAGCTGCCCCAGCCGGAGATCCTGGTGAAGGAATATACCATCAACAACTATGTGGAGGATATCCTTCAGGACCTTTATCTGACCCGGGCAGATGTCTTTGTCTTCTCTTCCTATATCTGGAATATCGACCATGTAAAAGAGCTGGCGGCGGAACTGAAAAAGGTGTCCCCGGCCTGTTCAATCTGGGCGGGTGGACCTGAAGTCTCCTACGACGGCCCCGGCTTTCTCCGGGACAACCCTGCCTTCGACCTGATCATGCAGGGAGAAGGGGAGGAGGTCTTCCGGCAGCTGACCCGGTCCTATGACGGGACCATGGATTCGGTTCCCCCTCTTCCGGGGATCGCCCTGCGAAGATGCGGGAAAGGGCAGGAAACCGGGCCGGAGAGACCTTGTATGATCGAGGATCATGGTTTTGCACCCCTTATGGATATGGACAGGATTCCCTTCGTCTATCAGGATTTCAGCGGGTTTGCCCATAAGATCCTTTATTACGAGACCAGCAGAGGCTGTCCCTTCCGCTGCAGTTACTGCCTGTCCTCAGTGGATAAGCGGGTGCGATACCGTGATCTTGCCAAAGTGAAAAAGGAACTGGATGCCTTCCTTAAGGCCGGCGTGGCCCAGGTCAAGTTCGTGGACCGTACATTTAACTGCGATATCTCCAGGGCAAAAGAAATCTGGAGGTACCTTTCCGGTCATGACAACGGGGTGACCAATTTCCACTTCGAGATCTCCGCGGACCTTCTCGATGATGAGTGCCTGGAAATCTTCAGGGAGATGCGCCCCGGCCTGATCCAGCTGGAGATCGGTGTTCAGTCCACCAATCCGCCTACCATAGATGCCATCCGAAGACACATGGACCTGGATGAGCTCTTCCGGAGGGTTGACCAGGTACATGACCTGGGAAATATACACCAGCACCTGGATCTGATCGCAGGGCTGCCTTATGAGGGGATCGGGGAGTTCGCCCGTTCATTTGATGAGGTATATGTTCATGAACCTGACCAGCTCCAGCTGGGTTTTCTCAAGGTGTTAAAGGGGACCCGGATGATGGAGGAAGCAGAAGGCTACGGGATATCCTACCGGGACAGGTCCCCCTATGAGGTACTGTCCACCGGATGGATCACCTATGATGACCTGATCCTCCTGAAAGGAGTGGAGGAGATGGTGGAGACCTACTACAACAGCGGTCAGTATACCCACACTCTCCGATATGTCCTTCCCTTATTTGAGAGCCCCTTCCTGTTTTACCGGACATTTTCCGCTTATTACAGAGGCCGGGGTCTGCACCTGATGAATCATAACCGGCCTGAGAAATATGAGATCCTCAGAGCCTTTCTGCGGGACCGGGAGAAGGATCTTCCGCTCCTTGACGAGCTGCTGCTCTATGATTTCTGCCTCCGGGAGAGGATAAAGAAGAGGCCGGGTTGGGCTCCGGACCTGATGCCGGACAGGAAAAAGCTTAAGGAGATTCGCAGGGTTCCGAACCACTGCCATATGGAAGGATTTTCTTTTGATATCTGTGCTTATGTGAGGGACGGTTCCTATCTTCCCGGGAAATATATCTGCCTCTTTGATTATTCGGTCAGGAACCCCCTGAATCATGAGGCGGGGACCGAATGCTTTCTCATGGAGGAAGAGGATTGATCCCCATTGGAGGATTGGCCTAAGAATTCTCTTGAATGTACAGGGAAAATCATTTACAATAAAGGATAATGTTTTGAATGAGGAGGATTGTCGATGCGTTCGAAAAAACAGCAGAAGATTGCAGCGGTCATCATCGTGATCGTGATCGTTGCCATGATCGTGACATCAGTCTGCTCCGGCCTGC
>CAJGDH010000249.1 GCA_904502145.1 uncultured Eubacterium sp. | reverse complement strand
CTACTACACCAAAAGGTGTGTCACTTGTTAAGTTGGGTGAACCGCCGTATACCGAACGGTACGTACGGTGGTGTGAGAGGTCGGCGGTCCATTGACCGCCTCCTACTCGATTTCTTAAGGGTTTGCTTCTCTTACTTCAGGGTTATTACTCTACTACGGTGGTGAAGGAATCCCACGGGATATTGACCTTTGCCCCGTTGTTGATCAGCTGGTCAACATGCATGAGCAGCGGGTAATCCGCAAGGTCTACCACTCCGCGCTCAGCCAGTTTTCTGACGGCTCTGGCTGTTCTGGTTGCGATGACGATGGACTCAAGGGTTACGCCTTCAAGTTCTTTCATGGCATCATCAAAGGACATTCCTCTTCCCAGTAATGTACCGATCTTTCTGGTCCTGCCGCCGAAAACGGTAACGTAGAGATCGCCGCCGCCGTGGATGATGTTCTCAGGACCACCGCCGATCAGCTGGAGAAGCTGGATCATTTCCTTTAAGCCCTGTCCGAAGAGGGCTGCCTGGGAATTGTAATGAACAGCGCCGATCTTTCCGTCTCTTGCCTCGGCAAGACCTACTGCCAGGCTGACACCAAGAGCGTAGGCATTCTTCATGGCCACTGCACATTCCACACCTTTAACGTCTGTAGAAAGAGAGATGTGATAGTAATCACAAGCCAGAAGGGACTTGATATATTTTAAGGTTTCCATATCCTTGCCGCAGAATGCCACGTGGGAATCATCATGGTCTGCCAGCTCATAGCTGGTACACGGACCGCCGATGGCGTTGAAGTTGATATGCTTGCCTTCCGGCTGTCTCTGCTCAAAGATGGTGGGATAGGGAACCAGAGTTCCGTCTTCCAGGTCAACCATACCCTTTGTTACCGTAAGGAGCGGAACTTCCTCCGGGAGAACCGGCAGGATCTCGTCACAGAACCAGTCCAGTCCGAAACTGCTCACTCCGCCGAGGATCAGGTCTGCACCCTGCAGAGCTTCTTCCAGTTCCTCGATCTGGTAATATTTGATGCCGTGATGAAGAGTTCTTTTTAAAGTAATATGGTAATCATCTTTTCTGAGACCGTCGATGATGTCCCTGTCCAGAGGGGATCCAACCAGACGCACCTCATGGCCGTTCTCAAAAGCGGGAAATGTGATCGCTGAATTCATCTGACCTGCACAAACAAAAGTAATAACACTCATTTTTTTCTCCTCCCAATAACCTTTACATTTTTCCTTTACATTTTTTAAAACTGATTTTTATGATTTAAGAATTTTTCTTGTTCACGTCTTCCTTGTTACAAGCCTATTGAATCATATTTTTTTTGCACTGTCAAATCACGAAAATGGCATAAATAAAGGGTTTTTCGGCGTTTTTTATTAATCGGATTCATTTGATTAACGAACTTGCCGCGACAGGGGATAATCTCTTCTTGCCAGAAGGCTCGAACAAGGGTATATTTAAATTAATCAAACTATTTTTTGATTAATAAAACAGCTGTTAATCAAAATAAATCAAAATAATATTCATCCGGGGATCAGCCGGAAGAAAGGCAGCGGATAAGATGGGAAAGAGGTATAAGGTTACCACCAGGGATATTGCGGAATATGCCGGGGTATCTCAGTCCACGGTATCCATGATTTTAAGCGGGAAGAAAAATGTCTCCTTTATGCCGGAGACGGAGGAGAAGGTGTGGCAGGCCGCCAGGAAGCTGGGTTATAAAAAACCGGAGAAGAAGGCAGCCGCCATGGAGACCAGTCTGGAGAAGACCATCCTGATCATGGCACCCCTTCTGACCAACAGCTATTACACCACCATCATCCATTCCATCGTTGAACAGGCACAGAATCTGGGTTACCAGGTCCTGACGGAGGTTACCTTCCGCGATCCGGAGAACGAGTCACGGATACTCGCCTTGCCGAAAAGCAGCAGGCTGGCGGGAATCATCATTCTTTATCCGATCCGGAAGATCGCGGAGGCCAATGCCGTCTCCAAAAATCTTCCTGTCGTCATGGTGGGAGAAAAACCTGATAATATCCGTTTTGATTCCGTGGAGCTGGACAGTAAGAAGCCGGGCTATCTCATGGCAGACCATCTTCTTTCCCTGGGACACCGGCATATCGCCTTTATCTCCTCGCCCATGGGTAAGCATGAGATCAGCCGTCTGCGGAGGCTGGAGGGAATACGGATGGCCTATGAAGAAAGAGGACTGGACAGGGAGATGGTGGAGGTATTTACCCCGACGGCGGCTCAGTTCAGGGAATATGCCTATTCATCGGCAGAGTATCGTGTAGGCTCTGAAATGGCCGGGAAGGCCCTGGATTCCGGCTCGCCGGCCACGGCATTTATCGGCCAGAATGATATGACGGCCTATGGGATCCTGGCGGCTCTCAGCCAGAGGGGCTTCCGGGTACCCAGGGACTATTCGGTGGCCGGATTTGACAACTCCGTTCTGTCAGCCATGCCCCAGATCTCCCTGACCACCGTGGAACATGCGGCCGTACAGAAAGGAAAGGATGCGGTGAACCTGATCCACAGCCGGAACCATCAGGACAACCGTTCCGATGCCATTGCCCGCATCACCCGTATGGAATATGAACCAAGACTGATCATCCGGCAGTCCACAGGAAAAAGAGGAAATGTCATCTAAGGAGGAATTCATATGAGACAAAGAAAAATCGTGAATATGATATGCATGGCTTTCTTAATGATCATCATTGCTTTTGGAGGAAATTATGCCTCCGTATCGGCCAAGGTAAAATTAAACCAGAAGATTCTTTATATGAGCAAGGGGGACAAAGAATCCCTTAAGGTGACCGGCACCAAAAAGAAAGTGACCTGGAAGAGCAGCAACAGGAAAGTGGCCACGGTGACAAAGAAAGGAAAAGTGACGGCAAAGAAGACCGGCAAGACCACCATCACGGCAAAAGTGGGGGGAAAGAAGCTTAAATGTAAAGTAGTGGTGGAGAAGAAAGAGATT
>CAJGDH010000248.1 GCA_904502145.1 uncultured Eubacterium sp. | reverse complement strand
CTGATGGCATTGACCACATAGATCACGGGAGTCAGGATGACCATCAGTACATAGATCGGACCGGAGTAGATCAGAGCCATGTTTTCACTTTTTTTGGTGGCGATGGTCTTGGGACTGATCTCGCCGAAGATCAGGACCAGGATGGTCAGGATACCTGTAGCAACACCGATGAAGGTGCTGGTATTCCGGTCCAGGCCGCGGAGGGTGGCCAGATGGATAGCCAGGGTGGTCATCAGGGATGAGGCAGACAGGTTGACGATATTATTGCCGATAAGAATGGCACTCAGCATTTTTTCGGAATTGTTGATCAGGGCAAGCACACGTTTTGCCCTGTGGCTGCCGTTCTCTGCAAGAGCACGGATACGGTGCCGGTTGACGGTGGTCAGGGCTGTTTCCGCCGAGGAAAAAAACGCGGATAAAAGCAGCAGGATGACCAGGATGATCAGCTGGCGTATGGATTCTGGATCCAAGTCTTCATCTCCTTTTCATGTCATATTCACAGAGGTCTTTCCTATACCGGAAACACGCCCCTGATACAGGTTTTGAACGTTGTTTTCATTATATTTAATCCACATTCCGATGTCAATATTCCGGTGGGTGTGATCTCTTCTTCAACTTTGCGGAGTAACATTATCAGACAGGCCCTGCCCCTTGTTTTTTGGAGGTAAATCCCGTATACTAAAAGTGAACAGAACTTGTGTACGATTACAGGGAGAAACGATTATGGCAGGACAGGCAGAATTTATGGAGGCGATCCGGGAACTGGAAGGGATCGCCCGGACTAACGGAAACCGGCTCACCATGGAAACGATCAAAGACTTTTTCTCCGACTATGAGCTGGATGGAACAAAATACGATTTTATCTGTAAATATTATGAAGCAAGGAATATCAGCATCTCTGACCGCCCGGAAAAAAGGGAGACAGAGGCAGAGACCGAGGCCGAAGATACCGAGGAGATCGAGATGAAAGCGGATCCCCTGGATGAGGAGATGGTCTCCCGGTACAGAAAAGAGACCGGGACCCTTTCCACCCTCTCGGAGGACCAGGTTGAGCGGATCGCGCGAAAACTGACCAGCGGGGACGAGAATGCCAGGAATCTCCTGATCGAGGCCAGCCTTTCTCTGGCCATGGAGATCGCGGGGGAATACAAAGGCAAAGGATTGGCCATGAGTGACCTGATCCAGGAGAGCAATATCGGTCTTCTGGTGGCGGTCAATGATTATGAACCGGAGATGCACGGCCGTTTTGCGCCTTATGCGGAGCAGATGATCCACCGGCAGATCCGGGAAGCCCTGGAGGAATATAACCATTCCACCCGGTCAGCCATGAAGATCGCGTCGCGGGTAAATGAACTGACTAAAGTAGCTTCCGCTTTTGCCCGGGAGTACGAGAGAGAAGCGACCCCCAACGAGCTGGCCCAGCGTATGGGCATCCCGGAGGAGCAGGCCATGCGTTATTCCGAAGAACTGATCGAGGAGATCAGAGACAGAAGTGATATCGTGGACGTGATCTCGGGTTACGTTTCCCTGAAGAAAAAGGGGGCGACCTACTTTGGTCTGTGTCCCTTTCATAATGAGAGGTCCCCTTCCTTTTCCGTGAGCAGGGACAAGCAGATGTACTACTGTTTCGGTTGCGGCCAGGGTGGAGATGTCTATGGCTTTCTGATGGAATACAACCGGATGTCCTTCGGTGAGGCTGTCCAGGAGCTGGCCGGCCGGGCGGGGATCGAACTTCCCGAGGAGGACCTCAGTCCCGAAGACCGACAACAGGCGGACGATAAGATGGTTTTAAGGGAGATGAACAAGGCTGCCGCAGTCTATTTTCACTGGAACCTTCTCCATTCAAAAAGGGGGGAGAAGGCCAGAAACTATCTCCTGAACAGAGGGATCTCCGAGGAGATGATCAAGCATTTCGGGCTTGGCTACGCGGACCTGTACAGGGATGACCTCTACCGCTACCTCAAGGGAAAAGGATTTACCGACCAGCAGATGAAGGATTCTTCCCTGGTGACCATTGATACCGCCAAGGGAAGCTACGATAAATTTTTCAACAGGGTTATGTTCCCCATCATGGACGTCAGCCAGAGAGTGATCGGATTCGGCGGACGGGTTATGGGAGAGGGGGAGCCCAAATACCTGAATTCCCGGGAGACGGTGCTTTTTGATAAAAGCCGCAACCTCTATGGGCTGAATTATGCCAGAAGATCCCGGGAGAAAACCATCATCCTCTGCGAGGGTTACATGGATGTGATATCCCTGCATCAGGCAGGGTTCACCAATGCAGTTGCCCCTCTGGGCACCGCATTTACCACCGGTCAGGCCATGCTGCTCAAACGGTATACCCAGGAGGTGATCCTGTCCTTCGACAGCGATGAGGCAGGGATCAAGGCAGCCCTGCGTGCTCTGCCTATTCTCAGAGAGAACGGGCTTACCGGCAAGGTCCTGTCCATGAAGCCCTACAAGGATCCGGACGAGCTGATCAAGGCTGAGGGCAGAGAAGCCTTTCTCGACCGCCTTAAGAAGGCAGAATCCGGCAGGATGTTTGAACTGAATGTCCTCCATGACTCATACGACCAGCAGGACCCCGGAAGCCGGACCGAGTTTATCCGGGAGATGGCAAAGCAGCTGGCCGGGATTGATGAAGGCGTGGAAAGGGCAGCCTATATCCAGGCGGCGGCAAACCATTTCATGGTAAGTGAGAAGGACCTCACGGAACTGGTGAACCGTTATGGCCTCGGAATGCAGTATAAAAAGATCAATGACAGTTACAAAAAGAGTCCGGAATCCAGAGAGAGGGAACGGATGAAAAAAGAGGATCTTAAGCTTCAGCCTCAGCGTCTCCTGCTGACCTGGCTGATCGAACATCCGGAGATCTATCCCCAGATCAGAAAAGTGATCAGCCCGGATGATTTCCTGAATCCTCTCCATCATTCGGTTGCCATGATGGTATTTGAACAGCTTGACAGAGGCGAGGAGATCTTT
>CAJGDH010000247.1 GCA_904502145.1 uncultured Eubacterium sp. | reverse complement strand
CAGGGGCTCCTTCTTCCGGAGACGGAGGAAGGACCGGCTGATGACCGGTCTTCGGACCAGGTTTCCCCGCCAAAGATGACAGCTCAGGAAATTCCTCCTTCGCCGGTGGTCCGCATGACTCCGGAGAAGGAGAATCTGAAACCGACTGATCTGGCGGCATCCATCAAAGGTACCGATCTGGAACGGACCCTCTACATGGCTGAGATGTATATCGGACATCCCCTGTCCCAGAACGAGATCGCCAGCATCTATTATATCGACAAGGAGCTTGAGTTTGATCCGGATCTGCTGGAATACCTGGTGGAATACTGCGTCACCAAAGGGAAAGCCAATATCCGCTATATGGAGAGCGTGGCGATCAACTGGTACCAGAACGAGATCGATACGGTGAAAAAAGCCAGGGAATACTCCTCGGCATACACAAAAAATGTCTTCCCTGTCATGCGGGCATTCGGGATCGGCAACCGGAATCCGGCCCCCTCGGAGCTTGAGTACATCCGCAGATGGAACGATCTGGGATTTGACACGGACATTCTGCTGGAGGCCTGCAACAGGACCATGCTCAAGACCCATCAGGCCAGCTTCCCCTATGCCAGCCGGATCCTGGAGTCCTGGAAACGTTCCGGGGTCAGGTCCTTAAAAGACATCGAGGCCCTGGACCAGAACTACCACCAGAAGAAGACCCCGCCGACTATCCCCGGGGCTAAATTGGCCAAACCGGCCGGCAATGCATTTTTGAACTATGAACAACGGGATTATGATTACGATGATCTGGAAGCCCGCCTGCTGGACCTGCAGCGGTCCGGACGGTAGTCTTTACACGGAAGGAGGAATCCTGATTGACTCTGACACCTGAACAATACCGGGAGATCATGGATCAATATGACCTGATCCGCCGGACCAACTATGAGGCCGGGGTGGAGCGCCGTGACCGGATCTATGACGAGATCCCTGAGATCCGGATCATTGATGAGACCATCGCCTCCGAGTCGGTGGAGGCTGCCAGGAAGATGCTTTTCCATCCGGAGGAAGACCGGAAGGATCGGCTCCGGACCAGAATAGGGTCCCTGGCCGGGCGGAAGAGGGAACTGCTGGAAGAGCGCGGCTACCCTCCGGATTATCTAGAACCGGTCTTTGCCTGTCCTCATTGTCAGGATACCGGTTATGTGGGGGATCAGAAATGTATCTGCTTTAAGCAGAGGATAAAAGAAATCATCTCCCGGCAGTCAAATCTTACCGAGGAGATGGGGAAACAGAACTTCGGCACTTTCCGGATGGACCTTTATTCCACGGAGATTCCTCCGGGGAAAACCTTGTCTCCCCGGGACAACATGAAGGACATCCTTGACCAGGTCTGTTCTTTTATCCGGTCTTTTGAGGACAAACCGGGGCAGAACCTGCTGATCACCGGCCATTCCGGGGTGGGGAAGACCTTTCTTTCCACCTGCATCGCGGGAGAGCTGATCAGAGCAGGGAAAACCGTTGTCTATCTGACCGCCTACCGGCTCTTTGAACAACTGGCGGACCAGGCCTTCCACCGGGAAGCCCGGGGGGAGGACATCCTGACGAAAATACGGGAGGCAGACCTTCTGATCATCGATGATCTGGGGACGGAGCTCAACAATGCCTTTGTCAGTTCCCGCCTCTTCCTCTGTATCAACGAGAGGATCCTGTCAAAAAAGTCCACCATCATCAACACCAACTTTTCTTTAAAAGAGATCAGCAAGACCTATTCGGAGAGAATTTTCTCCAGGCTGATACAATTTTATACCCTGCTGAATATCTATGGCGAAGATATTCGCATAAAGAAGGCATTTTCTTCCATTGACGATAAATAGGCGCAATGATATGGTAAAATCAGAAATAAGTTAGACATTTCTTACCGCATGAATTACAGGAAGGAGCTGTATAATTGTCATGAATGGAAAAGACATGAAATTTAAATCTCTCCCGGTGGGGAAACTTGCGATCCTGGTCCATCCGAGCTGCGAGGCTTTGGGCAGACTGATCGATCAGCATCTGACCAACTGGCGCAAGGCCAGGGAGACAGATGAAAATGAAGCAGCACATTTTCAGGACTATGCCAGGGATACTTTTATCATCCCTTCCACCTGTGCCCGTTTCGGGACAGGGGAGGCGAAGGCTCTTCTCCACGATTCAGTGCGGGGTGTTGACCTGTACATCCTTGCGGACATCCTCAACTACAGCCTGGAGTATACCGTGAGCGGTCATAAGAACCATATGTCCCCGGATGACATTTATGCGGACATCAAGCGTCTGATCGCGGCTGCCTCCGGCAAGCCGGCCAACATCACCGTGATCATGCCCTTCCTCTATGAGAGCCGCCAGCATAAGAGAAACTCAAGGGAATCCCTGGACTGTGCCTTTGCCCTTCAGGAACTTGCCAACATCGGTGTGGACAATATCCTGACCTTTGATGCCCACGATCCCCGTGTGCAGAATGCCATTCCTCTCAACGGATTTGATAATATCATGCCCACCTACCAGTTTATCAAGGCACTCCTTCACAATGTCCATGACCTGAATATCGACAATGAACATCTCATGGTCATCAGCCCCGATGAGGGAGCCATCAACCGGGCCATGTATTATGCCACCGTGCTGGGCGTGGATATCGGAACCTTCTACAAACGCCGTGATTACTCAAGGGTAGTGGAAGGCCGCAATCCCATCGTGGCCCATGAGTTCCTGGGTTCCTCCGTGGAGGGCAAGGATGTGCTCATCATTGACGACATGATCTCCTCCGGGGAGAGTATGTTCGACGTGGCCACGGAACTGAAACGCAGAAAAGCCGGCCGGGTCTTCTGCATCACTACCTTCGGTATCTTCACCAAGGGTCTGGAAGGCTTTGACAAGGCTTACGAGGACGGTCTGATCTACAGGGTACTCACAACCAACTGTACCTACCAGAGGCCGGATCTGCTCCAGAAGGAGTGGTACATCAACTGTGATGTCTCCAAATATATCGCCCT
>CAJGDH010000246.1 GCA_904502145.1 uncultured Eubacterium sp. | reverse complement strand
TGAACGTGGGCGGCTCCATAAAGACAAGGACAGCGCTCAATATGATCGAACAGGCGGAGAGAGAAGGGCTTCTGGGGAAGGACACGATCATCGTCGAACCGACAAGCGGCAATCAGGGCATCGGCCTGGCGCTGGTGGGAGCTGTGAAAGGATATAGGACGATCATCGTCATGCCGGACTCGGTCAGCGAAGAACGCAGAAAACTGGTGCGCCAGTACGGCGCGGAAGTGATCCTGATCCATGATGACGGAGATATAGGTGCCTGCATTGATGAGTGCCTGCAGACCGCACTGAGAATGCAGAGGGAAGACCCCAATGTATTTGTCCCCCAGCAGTTTTCCAATCCTGCCAACAATGCTGCCCACAAATACCATACTGCCCTGGAGATCCTGGAGCAGGTGGGAGGACCCATCGACGGTTTCTGTTCCGGGGTGGGAACAGGAGGAACCATCTCCGGGATCGGAGAGACGCTGAAGGCATTGAACCCCCAGATCGAGATCTGGGCGGTGGAACCTGAAGATGCAGCCATCCTGGCGGGAGGCAATATCGGGACTCACCTGCAGATGGGGATCGGGGACGGTATCATACCGGACAACCTGAATCAGCAGATCTACAGCGAGATCTGTATCATTACGGATGATGAGGCCATAAGGACGGCCAAGGACCTGGCGATCAAAGAGGGACTCATGTGCGGTATATCCAGCGGGACCAATGTCTGTGCCGCCATCAAGATGGCCAGAAAGCTTGGACCCGGGAAGACGGTGGTCACAGTACTCCCGGATACTGCGGAACGATATTTCAGTACCCCCCTGTTTGAAGGAGACTGATCAAAATCCCGGCATTGTCCGGGATTTCTTTATTTATAATAATTTACTTCATTTCAGGAACCCGGACTTGCGGGGAGAGAGAAGAAAGATAGAGAGAGGAGAAAGATATGGAGAAGAACTGGTGGAAACATGCAGTGGTATATCAGATATACCCGAGAAGTTTTGCTGATTCCGACGGTGACGGGATCGGAGATCTTCCGGGTATCACCTCGAAGATGGATTATCTGGAGGAGCTGGGAATCGATGTGATCTGGCTCTCCCCGGTCTATCGGTCCCCCAATGCGGACAACGGCTACGATATCAGTGATTACCGGGATATCATGGAAGAGTTCGGCACCATGGAGGACTTTGACCGGATGCTGGAAACAGCCCATGCCCATGGGATAAAGATCATGATGGACATCGTGATCAATCATACCTCCGATGAACATCCCTGGTTCACCGAAAGCAGACAGGGCAGGGATAACCCCTTCCGGGATTACTATATCTGGAAAGATCCCGGAGAAAACGGGACTGCCCCCAACCGCTGGGAATCCAGCTTCAGCGGGTCTGCCTGGACCTATGATGAGGGTACAGGCCAGTACTACCTCCACCTGTTTGCGGAAAAACAGCCTGACCTCAACTGGGAAAACGAAGAGATGAGGCAGAAACTGTATGAGATGATGAGATGGTGGCGGGACAAGGGAGTGGACGGTTTCCGATTTGATGTCATCAATCTCATCTCAAAGGATCCGGCATATCCTGAGGGGGAGGAACTGGGTAACGGGCTGACTTCCCATACCTGTGCCAATGGCCCCCGGATCCATGAATACCTGAAAGAAATGAATGCTGCCGTTCTGGAAGGCCATTCCCTGATCACGGTGGGAGAGTGCCCCATGGTTGATGAGGAGATGGCAAAACTCTATTCCGGGGAGGACCGTAATGAACTGAACATGATCTTTCATTTCGAACATGTCTCGGGAAGCCTGAAGCATCCCGGAAAATACGGGAAATGGGACGCTCCTGCCATGGATCTTCCGGAACTGAGGGACATCCTGGTCAGATGGCAGAAAGGCCTTGCCGATGAAGGCTGGAACAGTCTTTATCTGTCCAACCACGATCAGCCCAGATGTGTTTCCAGATTCGGAGATGACAGTGCCGGCTATCGGGACCTGTCCGCCAAGATGCTGGGAACGGTCATGCATATGATGAGGGGAACCCCCTATATCTACCAGGGGGAAGAACTGGGGATGACCAACCCCCGTTTTGAGAAGATCGACCAATACCGTGATGTGGAATCCCTCAATATCCACCATAAGCTGACGGTGGAGGAAGGGCTGCCTGAAGAGCAGGTCATGGCATATCTGAAGGAAGTCAGCCGGGACAATGCCCGCACACCTATGCAGTGGGATTCCGGGGATAATGCCGGTTTTTCCACAGGAACACCATGGATCGGCATCAATCCGGATTACGTGGAGATCAATGCAGAAAAGGAGAGAAAGGACCCGGATTCGGTCTTCAATTATTACCGTAAGCTTATACGTCTCCGCCATGAAAATGATGTCATAGTGGAAGGGAGATTTGATCTGCTCCTCCCTGAGGATAAAAACATCTTCGCCTACACCAGGACCCTGGGAGAGGAGAAGCTGGTGGTCCTTTGCAATTTCAGCAGTAAGATCGTTGATATCCCTGAGGAGATCAGAGGTCTGCTGCGGGGGGAAGTTCTGATCGGCAATTATAAAGAGGCGGGGAAGGAGTATCTGAAGCCATACGAAGCAGTGGTATATAAACAGAGCTTGCGATAAAAACCGTAATAACAATAAAAGCCGTAATAAATATTGTATGTAAACTAATACCCCGGCATCCGGAAGATGTCGGGGTGATTTGCGTGATAAGGACGGAAAATGTGACTGCATGCAGTCACCATCAGGCACAGATCTTGGACCGATGATCAGTCTCCGAAGGATATTCCCAGGCTTTTGGCATTCCTGACGATCTGATCATCGGGGGAGACGTACTTGAGTTTTCCTGCAGTCTCGCTCAGAGGGATGGAATCCACATCGTATCCTCTCATGACCACCATTCTCCCGTATTCCTCCCTGGCGATCAGCTCCGCCGCAGCCACACCCAGACGGGTGGAGATCACACGGTCAAAAGGATCAGGGACACCGCCGCGCTGTGTATGACCGGGAATGGTTACC
>CAJGDH010000245.1 GCA_904502145.1 uncultured Eubacterium sp. | reverse complement strand
GGGAACTGATCGAACATCCCAGATTCCGGCATTTCCGTTCAAAACTTGCCTTTGCCGTGGGCAAAGACATCGGCGGAGCACCGGTCATCTCGGATGTCGACAAGATGCCCCATCTGCTGATCGCCGGCGCCACCGGTTCGGGCAAGTCCGTCTGTATCAACACTCTGATCATGAGCCTGATCTACAAGGCAAGGCCGGATGAGGTAAAACTTATCCTCATCGATCCGAAGATGGTGGAACTCAACATGTACAACGGTATCCCCCACCTTCTGATCCCTGTGGTCACTGACCCCAAGAAGGCTTCCGGAGCCCTGAACTGGGCTGTGGCGGAGATGACGGATCGTTACAGCAGGTTCACCAGATACGGAGTGCGCAACATTGCGGGCTATAATGAGAAAGTAAAACAGGTTCTCTCCACAGAGGGGACCGACGGGGAGAAACTTGAGCCCATGCCCCGGATCGTGGTGGTCATCGATGAGCTGGCAGACCTTATGATGGTGGCTTCCGGTGAGGTGGAGGATGCCATCGTTCGCCTCTCCCAGCTGGCCAGAGCCGCGGGCATCCACCTGGTGATCGCTACCCAGAGACCTTCCGTAAATGTGATCACCGGACTGATCAAGGCCAACATTCCTTCCAGGATCGCCTTCGCGGTATCCTCCGGGGTGGACAGCCGGACCATCATTGACATGAACGGTGCGGAGAAACTCCTGGGTAAAGGAGATATGCTGTTCTACCCTGCCGGAATGTCAAAACCCGCCCGTGTTCAGGGTGCCTTCATCAGTGACCAGGAGATCATTTCCGTGGTGGATTTCCTGAAAGAGAATGAGAAGATCGTGGAATATGACGAAAAAGTCTCGGAAACCATCGACAAAGGGGCAGCCGGACCCGGGGCACCTCAGGACAGGGATGAATATTTCGCGGAGGCAGCCAGGTTCCTGATCGAGAAGGACAAGGCAAGTATCGGCATGCTTCAGCGCATGTTCAAGATCGGATTCAACCGGGCCGCCAGGATCATGGATCAGCTGGCGGAGGCCGGGATCGTGGGCCCCGAGGAAGGGACCAAACCCAGAAAGATCCTGATGAGCCAGGAGCAGCTGGAGGCATATCTGGAGGAATATTATTGAATATTATTCCTGTTTCCCTTAATTATTATTAGCAAATCTGTAAATATAGAGGCGGAAAAGTCTTTACGAACACTATATTTTGCGTTATCATAAATTGTAGCTGGCCGGGATTTATTCCCGGCCACTCAACAATAACCATGTTGCCGCCGGCGACGGAAAAGAGGAAATGATGGCTTTCATCATCGACGGAAAGAAGATTTCCGCTGAAATCAAAGAGGAATTAAGAGAGACGGTCGCTGCCCTGAAGGAAAAAGGCGTGTCCGTCTGCCTGGCAGTGATCCAGGTGGGGGATGACCCGGCTTCCAGTGTGTATGTGGGAAATAAAAAGAAGGCCTGTGCCTTTATCGGGATCGAATCCAGAGCCTTTGAACTGCCCGCCGATATCAGCCAGGAAGAACTGATGGACCTGGTCGGTGACCTGAATGCCGATCCTTCCGTTGACGGCATCCTGGTCCAGCTTCCCCTGCCCTCCCATCTGAATGAGAAAGAGGTGACCAGGGCGATCTCCCCGGAAAAGGATGTGGACGGTTTCCATCCCCAGAATGTGGGTGCCCTGTCCATCGGGGAGGAAGGATTTGTTTCCTGTACACCTGCAGGGATCATCCAGCTCCTGAAAAGGTCCGGGATTGAAATTGAAGGAAAAGAGTGTGTAGTGGTGGGCCGCAGCAATATCGTGGGCAAGCCCATGGCCATGCTCCTGCTGAGGGAGAACGGCACGGTGACGGTCTGTCATTCAAGGACAAAGGATCTCCCCAAGGTATGCTCCAGGGCGGACATCCTGGTGGCCGCCATCGGGAAACCGAGATTTTTTGACGATACTTATGTGAAGGAAGGAGCCGCGGTCATCGATGTGGGTATCCACAGAGGAGATGACGGCAAGCTCTGCGGCGATGTGGATTTTCAGAAGGTGAAGGACAAGGTTTCTGCCATCACCCCCGTCCCGGGAGGGGTGGGTCCCATGACCATCGCCATGTTGATGTACAACTGCGTTGAAGCGGCAAAAAGGAAGACTACATCATGAGAAATGTGTTGTTTATCTCCCTGGGATGTGACAAGAATCTGGTGGACAGCGAAAAGATGCTCGGACTGCTGAAGGAAGGCGGATATCAGATCTGCGACGATGAGTCCGAAGCGGATGCGGTGGTGGTCAACACCTGCTGTTTTATCCATGATGCCAGGGAGGAAAGCATAGAGACCATCCTGGAGATCGCAGGATGGAAAGAGAAGGGAAGGCTCAAAGTACTGCTGGTGACCGGATGCCTGGCCCAGCGCTACAGGGACGAGATCGAGGATGCCATCCCGGAGGTGGACGGAATCATCGGGACCGCTGGTTACGACAGGATCGTATCCCTGCTGGATGAACTGTTCGACCGCCCCGGGAAGAAAGAGCGGATGCTCTCCTTTGTCCCGGATGCGGATACCCTGACCCCCTCCTTCCCGGACAAACGGGTGGTTACCACAGGGGGCTACACGGCTTATCTCAAGATCGCCGAAGGGTGCGACAAGTTCTGTTCATACTGCATCATCCCTTACATCCGCGGCCATTACCGCAGCTTCCCCATGGAGGACCTTGTCCGGGAGGCGGAAGTGCTGGCTGATTCCGGCGCAAAAGAACTTATCCTTGTAGCCCAGGAAACCACGGTATACGGGGTTGACCTCTACGGGAAGAAGATGCTGCCGGAGCTGCTTAGAAAGCTCTGTGCCATCGAGGGGCTTCAGTGGATCCGTATCCTCTACTGCTACCCCGAAGAGATAACCGAAGAACTGATCCGGACCATCAGGGAGGAACCGAAGATCTGCCACTATCTGGACATTCCTGTCCAGAACAGTGAGGACGGTATACTGAAACGGATGGGAAGAAAGACATCCCGCAAGGACCTGGTGGAT
>CAJGDH010000244.1 GCA_904502145.1 uncultured Eubacterium sp. | reverse complement strand
GGATGCAGGGCAAGCTCCGTTACGGCAAATATGAGCTGAGTGACGGGATGAGCCTTGACGACCTGATCGGAGTCCTCTCCCGGGGAACGTCAGGAGACAATACGGTCCTGACTGTACCGGAAGGCTTCACCGTGGAGCAGATTGCCGTCAGGCTGGAAAAACAGGGACTCATGGAGGCGGCGGATTTTCTGGAGGCGGTGAAGGAGGCGGCTTCCACAGTCAGTTTTGCCGATGAGCTGCCGGCGGAGGATACCGTTTATTTCCGCCTGCAGGGCTATCTTTTTCCGGACACCTATTTCCTGGAGGAAGATACAACGGCAGAAGAACTGGTGTCGGTCATGCTGGATGAGTTTGACACAAAATTCGACAGCGAATGCCGTAAGAGGGCCAAAGAGCTCGGCCTTTCCGTGGGTCAGGTCCTGACCATGGCCTCCATGGTGGAAAAAGAGACGGAAAAGAAAGAAGAATTCCCGGTGATCGCCGGGGTTATCAACAACCGGCTGGAAAAGAAGATGAAGCTCCAGTTTGATTCCACCGTGGTCTACGGGATGACGGAAGGACAGTACGGGGTGGACAGGGTATTGTACTCCCATCTGAAGGATGATTCCGCCTACAACACCTACAAGATCGAGGGACTCCCTCCGGGCCCAATCTGCAATCCGGGACTTGAAGCCATCAAGGCTGTCCTCTGGCCGGATGAGAATCCTTATCTTTATTTTATGATGAACACGGAGAAAAACGACGGATCCAACCTGTTCTTCGAAACCTATGATGAACATATGGCAGCCTACTCTACCATGACCCATGGGGAAGAGACCACGGGGGCCGCGGAGGAGAATGACACCTCCGGGGATGCAGAAGAAGGAAGATAGAGATGAAACTGATTATATTTGATATGGACGGACTGATGTTTGATACGGAAGCCCTGGGATTCCGCGCCTACGAAGAATGCGGGAAGGACCTGGGCCTGGCCACCGGCTTTCCGGTTTATGTGTCACTGATCGGCAAGGACGAAAGGGATACCTGCAGGACCTACCGGGACCTGTACGGCAAAGATTTTGATGCGGAGGAATTCTACCGGATTGTGGGGAACAGGATCCAGGAGATCATCGCCTCGGAAGGGATGCCCATGAAACCCGGTCTGCTGCCTCTCCTCGATGCCATCGATGAAAAAGGGATCCTCAAGGTGATCGCCAGCAGCAGCAACGGGGATACCATCCGCGATTACCTGGCCGGATGCGGCCTGGAGGGAAGATTTGACGGAGTGATCTCTTCCCAGGAAGTGGAGAGGGGCAAACCCCATCCGGACATCTTTCTGGAGGCCTGCCGTAGGATGGGAACAGTCCCCGGGGAAGCCCTGGTGCTGGAGGATTCCCCCGCCGGGATCGAGGCGGCTGCCGCCGGAGGTATCCCGGTGATCGCCATTCCGGACCTCAGGGAGATCCCGGAAGAAACAGGAAGAAAATGTCTGTCCATCGGACAGACACTGCTGGATGTCATTCCATTTCTCTCCTGAGGGGAGAAAATGCGGAGGAAAAACCATGAAGGATCTGATTGACAAGATCAAGGCTTATCTTGACGAGGGGCTGGCCGGCATGACCGTCAGCGGTCCCAGAAAGTCGGAAGAGATAAAAAAATATACCATCCGGCCTGTCCTGCTGAAGAAGGAACTCTGTTTTCAGGCTGCGGGCTATACATCCACCCAGGTCTTTCACCGGAACCTTTCCCTTTCGGAGATGGAAGACTGGCTGAGGGAGACCCTGCCCTCTTTCCGGCAGGTCCAGCTTAGGCACAGGGATGCGGAGCTCACCGCCATGATCAGTAAGAAGGGGAATGCCACCGTAAAGGTGAAAAAACATCAGCCTGAGATCGAGGCACCGGCCCTGGTCAGGCTCTCCCACAACAAGGAGAAGAATTACATCCTGAAGGAAGGGATGGACGTGCCTTTTCTGAGGGATCTGGGCGTCATGACCGCCGAGGGGAAGATCGTCCGGTCCCGCTACGACAAGTACCGGCAGATCAACCGGTTCCTGGAGTTCATCGAGGATGTGGTCCCCCACCTCCCCAGGGACAGGGAGATCACGGTGATCGATTTCGGCTGCGGTAAATCTTACCTTACCTTTGCCATGTATTATGACCTGAAGATCCTGAAGAAGCTGCCGGTGCGCATCATCGGCCTGGATCTGAAAAAAGACGTGATCCGCCGCTGCTCCATGCTGGCGGAATCCTACGGCTATGACCGGCTGAGTTTTCGCACCGGATCCATCGAGGACTACCGGGGAACGGAGCAGGCGGATATGGTGGTCACCCTCCACGCCTGCGATACCGCCACGGACTATGCCATCGCCAAAGCCATCGGCTGGGGAGCCAAAGTGATCCTCAGTGTTCCCTGCTGTCAGCACGAGATCAACGGGCAGATCAGCAGTGACCGGATGGATCCCATCTTCGATTACGGGATCCTGAAAGAAAGATTCAGTGCCCTGGCCACCGACGGCATCCGGGCAAAGATCCTTGAGGCATCCGGCTATGAGACCAGGATCCTGGAATTTATCGACATGGAGCACACACCCAAGAACCTGCTGATCCGTGCGGTGCATAAGAACTTCCCCTCCAGGGATAAACTGGAACAGGTGGAAAGCTTCTGCCGCAGCTTCTCCATTCAGCCCACCCTGCTGACCCTGATGAAGGAAGAAGAAGGAAGGAGAAATTCATGAAGGATACCGTGAAAAGAATACTGATCCATGCGATCGTCGGCATTGTACTGTTCGCCGGGGCCTTCTTCCTGTTCAACCATCAGATCTCCAGGGAGAAGGATCAGGATTATTCCGAGCTGAGCAATTCCACTTTCCCTGTCATGCAGATCCGGTCTGCCCAGGGAGACTATAATACCATGCTCGCCTATAAGGATCCCGTGGACCTGGCTCTTGTCCGTGACCACATCTCGGTCCTGGACAATGAAGGAACCCTGGATCTCTGTCTGCACAACTACGACTATGATATTACTGCCATCCAGTACAGCCTGACGGACAGCAGCGGGGAGGAAGCCCTGGAGGAG
>CAJGDH010000243.1 GCA_904502145.1 uncultured Eubacterium sp. | reverse complement strand
CGTGTAGATGGTCATGGCAGCCCTGACTGTTCCGTAGACGGGGGTAAAGGATTCGTCATACAGGAAGACCGAAGCCGGGACCCAGCCCTCCTTCTTTTCGCCTCCGACCTCATAGCTGCCGAAAAGGGCTTTCTGGTCCAGGGAAACATCGGAAGCCTTAAAGACAAAGCTTCCGCCGCTGACTTCCATACTCTTGCCGGTCATCTCCGGATCGGCATAGATCTCCACATCCTCCTTCACCGCTCTGGCAGTCAGAGGTTTTTTGTCCAGGTCAACAGGGAAAGCGGCCTGCACCCTGATACATGGTCCAGCCAGAAGTAAACCGATCATGATAATTCCCGGGATCAGCCACCCGGGGACCGGACATCCCTGGAGAGACGTCCTCCGGTTACATATCTTAAGTATATTCAACCTTCTTCCACTCTTTCTGTCTCACATCTTCATTGCCGTATCCCGGCAAATGTGGTGATAAACTGTCATTAATATTATACTCTCCTTTCCCGCAAAAGAAAAGAGATTGATCCGCAACAGATCAATCTCCCGTGTTACTATACTTGTCTTTGTATGATGGATTATTTTGAAGCTTTCAGCAGCATGCTCAGAAGGTCAGGGCCTGCACTTGCCTTTTCCTTTCCTTTGGAAGTGGCACCGAGGATTCCCATCACATCTTTCATGTCAAAACCATCGCTTAAGTCAACTCCGAATGCTTTTGCAGGATCATTTCCTTTTTGAGCCTGATTTGTAGCTTCGCTTACACCGCTCATCATGGCGGGTGCCATCTGTGACAGGACAGCGCTCACCTGATCGTTGGACATATTGGTCTGTCCGGCAAGCTGGCCGATGATATTACCGGCATCCTTGCCCAGGATATGGTTGACGATCTTTGCTCCGTCCTGTGCATCCCCTTCTTTGAGCTGCTGGGCCATGGATTTATTGGCGGGATTGGTGTGCTGGGACAGTGCGCCGAGAAGGGAAGATGCTCCCTGCTGGGATGAAGCATTATTAGTCATGGACTTCATCAGTATGGGAAGAGCAAGGGCCATCAGGGCTGCAACCTTCTTTTTGTCAATCCCTGTCTTGCCTGCCAGTGAATCCACGGACGGCTGGGCTGTCATGGAACCTAATAACATATTTAATAAACTACTCATGGCTTCCTCCTTTACTCTGAACGGCCGATCAGGCCGCAGGATTGGTAACATGTATCTGCTGACTATATTATAACGCATTTTTATTCCAATGTCTGTCTTTTTTCATATTTTTAAGAAATTTTCACACTCCTCAAACAGAATATTTAATGATATAATGGGATAAATCAAAGAGTCATCAGGGTTTTCCGGGTGACCGGGAAACCCTTCAATCCTGCAAAAATCAAAAAGAAAGAAGAGATCAGATAAAATGAAACAGATTATCAACAGCCTTTTGGAAACAGATGCATACAAATTCTCTATGGGACAGGCCATATACCATCAGTTCAGCGATTATAAGACCACATGGACCTTCAAGTGCCGGAATGAGGACGTACATTTCACCCCTGAGATGGTGGAGGAGATCAAGCATCAGATCAGGCTATACTGTGATCTTCGCTTCAGTGAAGATGAACTGGAATATCTTGACCGGATCAAATGGATCAAGGGATCCTATTGTGATTTCTTAAGACTGTGGGAACCGAGATACGCGGATTTCACTTTCAGCACAGACGGGCCCAGCGGACTTACCATCGAGACAAAGGGAACCTGGCTGAACACCTCCATGTATGAGATCCCTACCCTGGCCATCGTCAATGAAGTCTACTTCCGCATGGCTTACGATTACGACGAATTGATGGACAGCTTCAGAGAACGTCTTACAGACAAGGTGAAGAAGATTGAAAGCGGCGAGTACAATATCGGATCATTCTCTGAATTCGGTCTCAGAAGAAGGTTGTCCGGCGAGGCTCAGGAGCTGGCAGTTAAGGTTCTGAGTGAGCATAACTACCCCGGTTCCGTCTTCGTGGGAACCTCCAATGTATACCTGGCCAAAAAATATAACCTCAAACCGATCGGTACCATGGCCCATGAATGGCTCATGTGCGTGGGACAGGGAAATCATAAGCATAATCCTGCCTACTCCAACTGGTATGCTCTGGATGCCTGGGTGAAGGAATACGGGGTCCTGAACGGAACAGCCCTGACGGATGCCATCACCACCGACTGTTTCCTGGAAGATTTCCAGCTCACTTACGCCACTCTTTTCAGCGGTGTAAGACATGACAGCGGAGACCCATTCGAGTGGGGCGAGAAAATGATCAGGCATTACAAATATCTTGAGATCGATCCGACCACCAAGACACTTCTGTTCAGTGACAGCCTGAACTTCGAGAAAGCCAATGCTATCATGAAACATTTTGACGGCCAGGCCAAGGTTGCATTCGGTATCGGTACCTACATCTCCAACGATACCAAGGTTCCTGCCCTGAATATCGTCATGAAGACCACGGCATGCAATGGTATGGATGTGGCCAAGATCTCTGATACAGAGGGGAAGGGCATGTGCAAGAATCCCGACTATGTTGATTACCTCAAGAGATGCATCAACTGGAGGATGGATCATTACACCGGCAATAACTCCCTGAGAGTATGACCCTTGTATGAACAAAATTCAAATCTGAAGAAAACAAGACGGCCCTGTCCGATTACCGGTCACAGGGCCGTCTTTTTCATTTCATTTTCTTTTTCCGCTGTCAGCAGAGCAGGTCTTCCAGCTTTCTCTTGGGTACATAATGCCTGTCTTCATCGTCCCGATAATAAGGGGTCTTTCCGTCCACCACTTCCGTGAGTATGATCTCCTCGTCCGGCTTTCCGATGGCCACCACCAGAAGGGGATGGATCTCATCCGGCAGTCCGGCAGTCTCCCGGACAGAATCTGCCTTGAAATTGCCGATCATACATCCTCCCAGCCCCATCTCCACGGCAGCCAGGAGCATGGTCTGGGCTACGATCCCCACATCCTTCTGGTAGCGGGACAGGTTGGGATCGATCCTGCTGTCCTGACAGATGACGATAAAGGCAGTGGGTTCTTTCCCCGGATGG
>CAJGDH010000242.1 GCA_904502145.1 uncultured Eubacterium sp. | reverse complement strand
CGGGGAGAGGGCCATTCCCGGCATGAGCCCGGGAGATGGCCCTCTCCATATAGTATTGAGATATTTGAATTGTTATAAGATCAGGAAACTTTGGTGATGTTCTTGGTTGCCACGATGTCCACGCCGGTCCCTGCCACGTCATGGATCAGCACGTCTCCGATCTTAACCGGGGCTTCCAGTACCAGGGGCTTGATCTCCGCCAGAATGTCAAAGATCTTTCCCTTGGGGATATCGTCCGCCGTCTTGCAGGATACCGCCGCCAGATCCCCGTGGTTCACCTTCACGATGGAGGTCACGATCCTGGTCGGGTTCGTCACTTCTTTCCTGGCATACTCATCTCCGCGGGGGCAGGTGTTCCCCGTTACTTCCACTATCTCTCCCTTGTCCAGGGTTACGGTCACCTGACATCCAAGAGGACATCTGATACAGGTTAAACGTCTTTCTTCCATGATCTGTCTCTCCTTTCTTATTCAGCCTCGATCTTGACTGTGATGGTCTCAAGGCCGTCATAGCCCTCGATGTCTTTCTTCTTCAGGATGATCTGCTCCATCTCTCCCGGAGCCATGATCTGTTTCTTCCTGTGCATCTTCCGCTCATCGTTGAAGTATACGCTGATAAAGCTGTTCTGGAATACCGCTCCCACCCGGAATCTCACCGTCAACAGGTCCGCCATGTTCTCCACATGGATGGAGCTGGGTACCGTGTAGCGCGCTCCGTCGGTGGCCTCGATCTTCACCACCTTGCCTCCCTTGGCCTTTCCTGTACCGAAGCGTTCCCTCACATAGGCTGCCGCGTTCTTTCCGGCCAGGGCTGCCTCCTCGGATACATAGTCCACCAGGTCATGCACATGCAGCACGTTTCCGCAGGCAAAGATCCCTTCCACGTTGGTCTCCAGGCTCTCGTCCACGATGGGGCCGCTGGTGATGGGGCTGAGCTCAACTTCTGCCTGCTTGGACAGCTCGTTCTCCGGGATCAGACCGCAGGATAAGAGGAGGGTGTCGCACTCATATCTCTGGAAGGTGCCGGGGATGGGCTTCCTGTCCGGCCCCACCTCTGCGATGGTCACCGCCTCAAGACGGTCCCTTCCCTCGATATCCACTACCGTATGGCTTAAGAGCAGCGGGATGTCAAAGTCATCCAGACACTGCACGATGTTCCTCTTCAGGCCGCCGGAGAAGGGCATGACCTCTGCCACCACCTTCACCTCTGCTCCCTCGAAGGTCATACGTCTTGCCATGATCAGGCCGATATCGCCGGATCCCAGGATGACGCATTTCTTTCCGGGCATGTAGCCTTCCATGTTCACCAGCCTCTGGGCGGTTCCGGCGGAATAGATGCCTGCCGGACGGTAGCCGGGGATGTTCAGGGCTCCGCGGGGACGCTCACGGCATCCCATGGCCAGGATCACTGCCTTGGCCTGGTACTGGACCATACCCTCTTCCCGGTTCATCACGGTGACCACCTTGTCGGGGGAGATGTCGCATACCATGGTGTGCAGTTTATATTCGATATCCAGATCCAGGGCCTGTTCGATGAACCTTGTGGCGTACTCCGGTCCGGTGAGCTCTTCCTTGAAGGTGTGGAGGCCGAATCCGTTGTGGATACACTGGTTGAGGATACCGCCGAGCAGGTTGTCACGCTCGATCATCAGGATGCTGTCGATTCCTTCTTTTTTCGCTGCGATGGCTGCAGCCAGCCCGGCGGGGCCTCCGCCAATTACAATTATATCATAAGATTTCATAATTACTCTTCCTCACTTTCCGCAAAAGCTAACTTTTTCCTACAAATTCGACTATCTGTACAGAATCAGTCTTCTTTGATCTTTCCAACCAGAAGTTCGGATCCTTTTCCCTTCTTGGTAATCTCCGTCATGGGGATGCCAAGCTCTCTGGAGAGGATCTCCATGGTCCTGGGAGTACAGAAACCTGCCTGGCAGCGGCCCATACCTGCGCGGGTCCTGCGCTTCACACCGTCCATGGATGTGGCGCCGATGGGACGGTTGATGGCATCCACGATCTCGCCTTCAGTCACCATCTCGCAGCGGCATACGATGGTTCCGTATCTGGGGTCTTTTTTGATCAGTTCATTTTTCTCTTCCAGCGTAAGATCTGCCGTATGCAGAACGCCTTTACGGTCGGCGATGAAATTTTCTTTCTCCGCAAAGTGGTATTTATCCTGGATGATCCCTACCAGCATCTCGGCGATGGCCGGGGAGGAGGTAAGACCGGGGGACTCGATACCTGCTGCATCGAAAAATCCCGGAGAATCCTCAACTTCCTGAACGATAAACTCATGGTGCTCTTCATGGGCACGGAGTCCGGAGAAGGAGGTGATCACCTTGTTCATGGGAAGAACATCCTTGGTCAGATGACTGTGCTGAGCCTTGTAGATCAGGTCGTCGATGATCTCCTGTGTGGTGTTCACGCCCTCCTTGTCTTCCACATCCGTGGCGGATGGGCCCACATAGAAGTTGCCGTGGATGGTGGGGGCAGTCAGGACGCCCTTGCCCATGGGACCCGGAAGGGGAAATACGGAAGCCTTAAAGTAATTACCCATCTCTTTATCCAGAAGAAGGTACTCCCCTTTGCGGGCGATGATCTTCATCTTCTTCTCACTGACAAGGTTATGCATTACGTCTGCATAGACACCGGCAGCATTGACCACTGCAGTGGTCTCGAAGGTTCCCTTATTGGTCACCACTTCATAATGGCCGTCTTTCTTTATGATGTCCTCCACCTTTGTCTCAAATTTGAACTCACAGCCGTTGACTGCCGCATTTTCGCCCATGGCGATGGCAAGGTTGAAGGGACAGATCACACCTCCGGTAGGCGCATATAAGGCTGCCACGGTGTTGGGAGTAAGGTTGGGTTCCATGGCCAGAACTTCCTCCCTCTCTATGATCCGGACACCGGGAACCCCGTTCTTGTGGGCCTGGTCCAGCAGTCTGTCCAGATCTCCCCTCTGGGTGGGATCGGTGCAGACAACCAGGGCTCCGTTCTGTTTTACCGGGAAGTCAAGCTGTGGAGCAAGTTTATATAAGAGTTCATTGCCTCGAACATTCAGTTTGGCCATCAATGTTCCCGGCTTGGCGTCAAAACCGGAGTGGATTACACCGCTG
>CAJGDH010000241.1 GCA_904502145.1 uncultured Eubacterium sp. | reverse complement strand
GGTCAGGGCTTCGCCTTCGATATCCTCAGCGATGATCAGTAATTTCGCGCCGCTCTGTACGATCTGTTCAAGGATGGGAAGGATCTCCTGGATATTGCTGATCTTCTTGTCGGTGATCAGGATGTAGGGATCGGAGATCTCTGCAACCATCTTCTCCATATCGGTTGCCATGTAAGCGGAGATGTAACCGCGGTCGAACTGCATACCTTCTACCAGGTCAAGCTCGGTGAGCATGGTCTTGGATTCCTCGATGGTGATGACGCCGTCCTTGGATACCTTTTCCATGGCTTCAGCAACCAGTTTGCCTACTTCTTCATCCCCTGCGGAGATGGCAGCAACCTTGGCGATCTGCTCGCTGCCGCTTACGACCTGGCTCATGTCAACGATGGCGTTGACAGCCACGTCTGTTGCCTTCTTCATGCCTTTTCTTAAGATGATGGGGTTTGCGCCTGCTGCCAGGTTCTTCATCCCTTCGCTGATCATTGCCTGGGCAAGGACCGTTGCGGTGGTGGTACCGTCACCGGCTACGTCGTTGGTCTTTGTAGCCACTTCCTTGACGATCTGGGCACCCATGTTTTCAAATGCGTCTTCCAGTTCGATATCTTTGGCGATGGTCACACCATCGTTGGTGATGAGGGGTGTTCCGTAACTCTTGGATAAGACCACGTTACGTCCTTTGGGACCGAGGGTTACCCTTACGGTATCTGCCAGCTGGTTAACGCCGGATTCCAATGCTTTTCTGGCTTCCACGCCATATTTGATCTCTTTTGCCATGATTTATGCCTCCTGTCTCTTACTCTTCATCCATCCCGCGGATTATTCCACTACCGCGAGGATGTCTGCCTGTTTAACGATGATATATTCCTCGTTGCCGAGTTTTACGTTGGTTCCTGAATATTTGGAATAGATGACTTTCTGTCCTACACTTACTTCCATCTTTACCTTATCTGTTCCGGGACCTACCGCGATGACTTCCGCTTCCTGGGGTTTCTCCTGTGCGGAGCTGGTAAGGATAATGCCGGATTCTGTCTTTGTCTCAGCCTCAAGCTGTTTTAATACAACTCTGTCTGCCAAAGGGACTAACTTCATAATATATGCCTCCTTTAATTCTGCAATTTAACTCTGGATTTATTAGCACTCATTTAATTCGAGTGCTAATTACTGTTCTTATAATAGGAGTTTTACCGGATAAATGCAAATGATAAAATCCCGTATAATATCAGATAAATCTATTTATCTGTATTTTTCTTTAATTTTCTCTGTTTTTCTGTGTTTTTCTCTCTTTCGGACTCCTGGGGACTCATCTCCGGATCCGGTTCCCCCTGATCTCCCTTTCTCTTCAGGGACTTTATATGGTTTTTTGCCTTCTCATAGATGTCGTAGGGAGGCTGATAACGGGGGCTGTAATCGTTGTGGTATCTTCCCCTCTCCTTCTCCGGGGAAGGACCGGTCTTCCTCTCTTCCATGATCTTCCTCCTTAAGATGATGGGCTTTACTTACAAAGAAAACCCCCAGTCGATGGCTGGGGAGTTTTCGGATAGGTAAATGGATCAGTCCGGTGATCCCCTCCGGTCAGGCCGGTCAGGGAGCCGTGGTGGCGGACTCGGGGGCTGTCGCTCCGTCATTGGAGGAAGCTGCCGTGGTCTCGCCTGCGGATTCCGTGGTGGGATCCGTCCGGAAATGAATGGTTCCGGGGTCCAGGGTCTCGCCCCTGTTTTCGTATAATTCGGGGACGGTCACCAGCTGGAAGCCTGCGGCCATAAGGTCAGGAACGAAGCGCTTTACCGCATCCACGTTATACTGGTGGATATCGTGGAGAAGGACCACATCCCCGTCCGTGGCGGTCATGACCATCTTGTAGGTGGCGTCGGCGTTCTTGGTCTTCCAGTCTTCCGTATCCAGGGACCAGTTCATACAGCACAGGCCATAGCTTCCCACAGCCTTAAGGACCGTCTTGTTGGCTGCTCCGTACGGAGGACGCATAAGCTTGGGTTTGAATCCAAGAACATCCTCGTTGGCCTTGACGGCCTTGCTGATCTCGGAGTCCAGCTCCTCTGCGCCCAGAGCAGTCAGCTGTTTGTGGGCAAAGGTGTGGGTTCCCACTTCCATGCCCAGCTCATACTCTCTTTTGACCACATCTGGATAATAGCCTACGTTCTGTCCCAAACAGAAGAAGGTAGCCAGGGCATAGTTCTCTTCCAGTGCATCCAGCATGACATTGGTGGTCTCCGGGTTGGGACCGTCATCAAATGTGATGGCCACCATGGGTTTTGAGGGGTCAATGCCGGGAAGGATACGCAGGTCGAAGGACTGCTTCAGGCCGGATCCGTCGGTGGCTGTGGCGGTTACGGTCACCGTGTTTTTCTCGCTTCCCTCATTGGGGGTAAGGACTCCGTCCTCGGATACGGTCACGGCGCCGTCAAGGCTGCAGGACCAGTCCAGGGCAGTGTTGGTAGCCTCTGCCGGCTCTGTCTTGATGTCCAGCTGCATGGTCTTGCCCACACGCAGGTAGCCCTGGGGTGCCTTCACCGTGAGGCCTGTCATGGGAACACTGTTGTCCGCCTCTTTTTCCGTGGTGGCTTCCGTGTCCTCTTCTTTATCCTTGTCTTTATCCTTATTCTGTGCCTGTTCGGTCTTCTGGCCGGATTTACCGCTGCCTTTTGCGCTGCTGCCGATCAGTCTTCTGGCGACGGTGGCAACCCCCAGTCCCAGGATCAGGACGACCACCAGCAGCAGGATGTATTGAATCCCTTTTTTCATGATAATCTCCTCTTTCTAACCTCTTTCTTGTTCCCTGCAACGCGTCCCTGCCGGGGGACAGGAATCGTATACAGGTCGCTCGATGGGATATATTCAATAGGAAAGGCGGAAAATCAAGGATTGATTCCCGCCTGTCTTCTCAGATTCAAATGATCTCGGAGAGATCTTTATACTCTGGAGAGATATTCTCCGGTTCTGGTATCGATCTTCAGCTTGTCGCCCAGGTTGACAAATAATGGAACATAAACCACTGCGCCTGTCTCAACCGTACATGGTTTTGTAGCGCCTGTAGCTGTGTTGCCTTTCTCACCCGGTTCACACTCTGTCACTTCAAGCTCCACAAACATGGGGGGCTCAACCGCGAAG
>CAJGDH010000240.1 GCA_904502145.1 uncultured Eubacterium sp. | reverse complement strand
GGAGGTCAGACTCAGGGCCGTGAAAGGTACATTGTGGCGGATACATATGGGCATGGTGTGTTCCTCCAGATCGTAGGAAACTTTTTTCAGCCATGCTGCCACGGCTTTGCCCATCAGCTCTCTGCCCTCATCCGAGTGCAGATAAGTGTCTATATCCTGCTCGAGGATGGCATCTATCTCCTCAAGGCGCTCGATAGAACCGGCTCTCCACCGGTCCACAGCCGGTATGGCGACATTTTCAAGGATGGGATCCACGATGCTTTCCACCGTATTTTTATAGAGCTCGTCGATGTGTTTTTCCACAATACATTCTATCGTCGAAGACTCGATCAGCTGATCGATCTCCGCCTTGAAGGCCCTCAGTTCCTCATCGATGAGGCCGCACTGTGCCAGGCCTTTGGCTACCGAGTACTCCGGTTCACTTCCGCAGATTACCACGGCATCGGGAAAGACCTCCCTGCACCATGTCCTCAGTTCCTGCATGCGGGATACTCCTCCCGTCATGAAGATCAGCTCAGGCTGCCGGTCCGAGATACTGTCGCGGACCTGTTTAAGGCTGTCTGTAAAGACCTTGCGGAAGGATTTTCCGCCAAGGCGTTCGACCTTTTTATTGAGAAGCTTGTCGGCGATCTCCTGATTCATGGACAGTTTCAGTCTGGCCGGGATCAGCTGGGTACGGATGCTGATGGTCTGGGTCAGCTTCTCGTTCTGCCAGTATTCCACATCTGAATAGTATTTTTCCTTAAGGCGGCGGGCGGCGAATTCACAGTAGGTGCGCCAGGACTCATTGTCGCGGAATATCTTGCGCAGCTTCGCCGGATCCGGGGAAGCGTCTATGGCTTCGTCCAGCAGGATCTCGTCCATGATACCTCCACCTAAAGCCACCTCTCCTCCGGTCTTCAGGCCCACTTCTTTGCCGCTCATGATATAGGCAAAATCGGTGGTCGATGATCCTATGTCCACCACCAGAACCGGTCTGGACATAATGTCATAACCTACCTGCAGATGTCTGGACCTGCAGGCACTGACCAGGGCTGCCCTTGATTCCGACACGATCTTAAGCGGAGGATAGCCTGCGCTCTCAAATATACCTCTGTATTCCTCCCGGTCTGCTTTGTTCCATCCGGCGGGACATCCGATATAGAAGCATTGGTCGTCTCCCCTCACCAGATCTCCGGTCAGGAGGAGCTCACCCAGCACACCGGCGGCAAAACTCTTGATATCGTTTCTCGATGCTGTATCCGTCAGGAAACGACTTTTGAACCTGAGTCTTCTGACCAGAACATCCGGTTCATAGCAGGCACCTTCACCGATCAGCAGCTGTCCGTCCTTCTTCATGGCATAGGCTGTGATAAAGCTGCCCGCTTCCTGTACGGGTATCACCTGAGGGTTGTCCCCCTCTCCCTTTATGATTCTGGTGACGGCGCTCTCCGCGTCTCCCAGATCAAATCCGTAAAAGCGTTCCATATCTTATCCTCTCCTGGCTGAAGCCATACCTTTCTTCAGGAGTTTTCCGTCTGATACCAGTGCGGGACGTATCGTTCCGCTCTTAAAGGCCGGGATCATATCAAACCAGAGGGCCCGGTCAGCTGTTTCACTTCCCTCAACCCCGCTGCGCTTGGGGGAATCCCCGGACCAGTCAACAACGTCGATGTTCTTTTTGTGCAGGTAGAACCTGATCTGTGAGATCATCTCATCTGCCTGTTCGTCCTCTCCCCTTCTTCCGTAGGCATCCTCCAGCAGCTGGGACAGGAGTTCCAGCTCGGCAGGATCCATGGCAGATACCTGTTCTCTTGAGCGGTCCCTTTCTGCCTGCCTGTCGGTGTTCCTCACATCCTCCAGGCATTTGTCGATGACCAGGATGACAGAGAGAAGATAATTATATATCTTGGAAACATTCATGCTTGTCTCTGCGTACAGGGACTCCTTCTGAGTTTGTTTCTTCTGTTTGAGCAGCATCCCTGCAAAGAAAAAGGCGGCTGAAGTAAGCACCGGTATGCATGCCATGATGTAACGGGACTGAAATCCGGCAGATTTCAGATCGGATGATCCTGCCGCAGCGGAATTAGTCAGAGTCAGCCCGCCTATGATCAAAACCGCAGCACCGATCAGTCCCAGAAGAAGAAGCAAAAGGCCCCATGTGGACAGTTTTCCCTTCTCCGGTGCGGATTTACCGTATTCGACTCTGCCGTAGATATTGGTTTTACCTGCGCTGTCCACCAGTGAACAGGCTGCTTTGGCAGTCTGGATCATGGAGCTGGCTGCCTCTCTTACCCTGGCACTCTCCTCCTGATCATTAAATGCGTACAATACACGGTCCAGTTCAGAATTCAGCACCCTTATGGTCGTAGCGGCATCCGCACCGGTGACCGCTGACATCAGGTGCTCCTTGTTCTGTTCAAATATTGACTGCAATGTCATAGATTACCCTCCATTGGGAATAATGTTTCAGTTCTAATTAATAATATCATATTCGGCACGGAAATAACAACAGATGAAGAAAAAAGCTTCCCGATATTGCCGTAAAACAGATATCGGGAAGCTGAGTTGATTGGCTGGTTATCCAGCTTGATTATATGTCGGGAGGAATGGCAGCTATCTGGTCTTCACTGTTTTTTTCTTCAGTACTCCCAGATAGGTTTTCCCGCCGCTCTTCTTGTAGGGCTGGATTCCTACATAGTATTTCTTCTTTGCTTTGAGTTTTTTGACCGTATATTTCTTCTTCCCGGCTTTAACCTTGATGACTTTAGCCTTGGTAAGGTCCTTGTTCCGGGAGATCAGGATGCGGTACCCGGTTACTCCTTTAAGTTTCTTCCAGGTAATCTGTATGGATTTTTTCTTTCCTTTACATCTGATTCCTTTTACCACCTTGCAGATTCTGCAGAGAACCTTTGAATACTGACCGGTCTGTACTGATTTTCCGTTCTTCTTTACTGCCGCAACCTTGAACTGGTATCTCTTATCTGCTTTGAGACCTTTGATGGTGGTCTTTGTACCGGTCACATTTTTGAAGGTCCATTTCTTTGCTCCGGCTTTTCGGTAAGCGACCTTATAACCTGTAGCACCTGTGATCTTCTTCCAGCTGAGTCTGGCTGTCTTGTTGGAGTGGACATTTGCCTTGAGCTTAGG
>CAJGDH010000239.1 GCA_904502145.1 uncultured Eubacterium sp. | reverse complement strand
GTCTCTGTAAGGTTGGATACCTCGGACACATGCACCTTGCCGCCGGAAAGTTTCCATGCCAGCCAGCAGTCGATGGTTCCGAAGAGAATACGCCCTTCATCCACTCCCTTTTTGATCTCGGGGTTGTTGCGCAGCTGCCATGCGATCTTCGTTGCAGAAGCATTGGGGATGATGGACATACCGGTGCGGCTCTCGATGCCCACCTTGTCATATTCGATCAGCTCCTCGCAGACATCAAGACTTCTGCGGTCCTGCCATACGATCGCATGATCAGCGGGAATTCCGGTGTATTTATCCCAGAATACCGTAGTTACACGCTGGTTGGTAATACCGATGGCAGAGATATCCGCCGGGCTGATCCCTGCAGCTTTGACCGCCTCTTTCATCATACGGACCGTCTCATCATAGATCTCCTGCGCGTCGTGCTCAACCCAGCCCGGCTTCGGGAAATACTGTGTAAACTCAGTGTAAGCCTGGCCGAGGCAGTTGACGTCATGATCAAAGATCATCGCTCTTGTACCGGTGGTTCCCTGATCGATACCCATAATATACTTTGCCATTAATGTACCCTCCTTTTTAAAATATGATTTTTAAATACCCTCTTGCTTTTCATAGACGATATTCCCTCTGGTCACCGTCATCTCGATCTCAAGATCTTTCAGATGATCAGGGTCAATACCGTATGGATCCTTGTCAATCACCGTGAAATCACCCTGTTTCCCGGTTTCGACCGACCCCTTTACCTTCTCCTCAAATGCACAGTAGGCCGCGTCGATGGTGAACATCCGGATAGCTTCATCCAAAGTGATGTTGTTTTCCGGGTAGGCCTGATGGAGCGCGGCATGGATGCCCAGGACCGGATCCATAGGCGTCGCGCCGGAATCCGAGCCTCCTCCTACCCTGATGCCCGCATCAAGGAATTTTCTCAGGGGGTATGCCCTGCGTTCCCGCTCATCCCCCACTCTGAGATTGTAGACAGAACCCGGGCCTCCTCTCAGATAGGAGTAAGATGGCTGTGTGGAGATCACGCAGCCCATCCCGGCAGCCCTGTCAATGTCACGGTCATCACAGAATCCGAAGTGTTCAATGCGGAAGCGGTGTCCCTCCACCGGATATTTTTCCAGGGCCTCTTCCAGACAGTCAAGGACAAAGCGGATCCCCCTCTGTCCGATGGCATGAAAACCGGCCTGCATTCCGTACCTGTGGGCATGAATGATATGATCCACCACGAATTCCCTCGTGAAATAGATCGTCCCTCTTGTTGACGGATCATCCGCGTAAGGATCGTCAAACGCGGCGGTCCTTGAGCCCATGGAACCGTCCAGCAGCATGTCCGTGCCCGTCCTGTTCAGTCCCAGTTCATGCATGGCTTCCACATCTTCCGAATCCCAGTAAAGCACGGCATCCAGCGGAAAGCCTTTCTGCATCCTGCAGAAGACCGGAATGTCCTTATCGGAGAACATGTCTCCCCCCTCCATGGCATGCATGGTGGTGATCCCCTTCTTTACAGCCTCCTGCATGGTATAGTTGTACATGGACTCCCTCTGGGCGTCTGTCATCCGGTGGTCATAGAAGAAAGATCTGGCTGTTCCGTTTGCCTTGTCATGAAGTCTCCCGTTGGGCCGGCCGTCCGCTCCCAGTATGATACCGTTCTCCTTCATGGTGAAGCCGATCTCCTGGAAGGCCCGGGAATTGACCAGAGTATAATGAAGTCCCCGGTCCACCATGAACACACCCTGGTTCTTCACTGCCCGGTCAATCTCCTCCATCGTCGGCGGCCGCTTTTCCTTAAGCCGGGATTCATCCAGCCTGGAACAGTAGATCCATCCGCTGTCCCCCTTTTTTGCCTCCTCGACGACTTTATCAAGGACATCGGCAATACTGACACAGTCATAAACGTCGACACCGGAAGAATTCAATCCTGTTCCCATGGCATGAACATGAGCGTCATGCAGACCGGGAAGCACGGTTTTTCCCCTCAGGTCGACCTGGCGGATCTTTCTCTCCACGGCTGCCCGGGAGATCTCCTCGCCGGTCCCCACGGCGGATATCACTCCGTCTTCGACCAGCACGGCTTCAGCCCTGGGCAGGCGGTCGTCCAGAGTAATGATATTGCCTTTGACCAAAGCAATATTGCCCATCATCTATCCTCCTCCTTTCCTTTATGGATCCGTATCCGGAAAGCAGTATCGACCACAGACTCCCGGTACAGATCGGGTTTTCAGGTCATTTATTTACGATGCCACAGTGATTTCTCACTGGTCACGGCACCGGACATCCCATTGGAAAGTATCTGGTCAAGGTCCTTCCGGTCACTGCACATACCTCCACCCAGAAGGCTGCACTTTGAACGTTCCCGGATCGACTTCACCACTTTGGACGGAATACAGGAGGGCATGAGAATAGCATAGTCAGGCATACCTTCCTGGATCACATGTATGGCAGTATTGACCGAGATGGAATCGATCACGAAAAGCTGCACCACTGCCAGAACCCCTGTCTCATGGATCATACTGATACATCGTTGTTTTGTGGTATCGATCCCGTCAGCCCCTATGTTGGCCAGAAACTGAACTCCGCTCCGGTCGGCGGAGATACCCCTGATCGAATCCTGGTGTACGATGACCTTTGTGCCGTTGGCATGAAGCTTCCTGATGATGGAAGGAAGGGTATTGATATCTCCGATCTTGAGAAGAACCCATTTATCATCATATTTTTCCAGAAATTCATACAGATCCAGATTATTCTGGATCGATGGCAGGATGGTTGGAAGGACAACATCTTTTCGCATACTTCTCTCCTTGGCAAATAAAAAAGTCCGCAATTAATAAAGATCTCCAGATCTCTATTAATACGGACTAACTCTGTTTCTCAATCCTTATTATTCTGTTGTTTGTGATATTTTACCAAGGGCAATGTGCCCTGTCAATCCCGGCACAGCTTCAATATGATACAATATGAAACACAAAACAGGATCTGTGTCAGATCACAGCTTCCTGGATACTGTG
Organism: uncultured Eubacterium sp.; assembly: GCA_904502145.1. Lineage (GTDB taxonomy): Bacteria > Bacillota > Clostridia > Lachnospirales > Lachnospiraceae > Anaerobutyricum. Next base: position 126 of record CAJGDH010000239.1, on the reverse strand, counting down.
ACGGCCAGGCTTCCCGGACCGATATGGCATCCGATCACCAGCGATAAGGGATCGCCCGAGATCTCGTAATCCGGAAATGCATCCCTCAGCTCTTCATCCCATGCTTCCACTTCCCTGGGATTGACT
>CAJGDH010000238.1 GCA_904502145.1 uncultured Eubacterium sp. | reverse complement strand
CTGCATAAGTCACCGGTCTTCTGACAAGAACGATCAGAATTATTACAAAAACCATGGCAGCAGGAATTCCGTAACTGACTGCCACGTCAAAAAAACCGTTCTGTGCGTTGAAAGCTCCCGTGTATCTGGAGATGATGCCGGCGGAGTTCCCGTAACCTAACCATGGACGGGAACGAAGGACCCGGGGCACAACCTCGTAAATCTGCTGACGGCCGGTCAGAGTCACATCCCGTCCCAGAACTTCCGTGATAAAAAACTTTATCGGGCGGATCCGGAAGATGTCACCGGACCAAATAAACATGGCACAGAGCGCAATCATCACAGCCACTGTACTTTTCCTGCTGAGTATATCCTGCAGTCTTCCGGAGGAATGGGATATCAGGAAAAATACGACCGTTCCAAGGATTGCAGTATTGCAGTCGATATAATAGCAGATCATACAGGTAATAATGAAAATGACCGGAAGCCATCTGCGGCCCTTCTTTTTTTCTCCGAAAAGGATACAGCAGAGAAAAAACAGCAGGATATGATCGTAGCCTGTTGCAAATTTATTGTCCAAAAGGAAAGTCCTGCTTAATCCGTCACCGTAGAACCTTCCCGGCATAATCACCATCAGGACATCATTGACAAGGATCAGAAGGATCAGCCATAAAAACATGACTTTGCACAGGAAATAGAAATGTCCTTTCTCCCTCTGAATTTCAATGAAAGGTAAGATGGTGTTGTTGAGGACAAAAATACTGATCTGGTAAACAGTAAACTGTCCGTTTAAGCATACGGAAACCAGGGCTAAAATGCTGTAGAGCAGGGTGAGCCCGTTGATCAGTCTGTATTTCTTCATCAGATAAATATCCAGATTGGCCACCACATACAAACCCATGAATCCGGCACACAGGATCTGACTCAGGACATACATCGACCAGGGCAGGTCCGATATTGAAATAAAAATATAGGTATACATGCTGCACAGCAGAAACAGGATACTCCTGTTTTCGCTCAAATAGATTTTCATATGCTCTTCCCTGTTTTTTTCCATTGAATCATGCACAGGGGCAGTGCTGCTCCAATGCGCATGAAAGCTGCCAGGATCCTGCTCTTCTTGTCTTTAAATGTGCGGTGACGCAGGCATTTCTTCAGGGCAGGATGCTTTAATATCTCTCTTACCCGGCTGACCTGATCCGGGCGGCCTCCGGGGCCGCTGCATTCATTCATCATACAGATATACATTAATCCGATATATAAAACCCGGAAATCATCGGCAAGGATCCTGTTCAGGTCTTCTTTTTTCAGTTCCCGGAAGATCAGTCTTCCCAGAAGTCTGTAGCGGGTAAAAAGGTCTTTTCTGTAACTTTGGGTAAGGCTGCCTTCCCTGGTATCATAGTTGTACCAGGTCAGATGGGTCACCAGAACGGAACAAGCCTTTATGTATAAACTGAAGATAAACAGGAAATCCTCACTTCCGATTTTTCGTTCCGATATGAACTTTACCCCTGTGCTTTTAAGAAAATCGTGACGGTAAATATGGGCACATGAACTTAAGATAAAAGTGTGCAGTGTACTGTCTGAGATCCGTCCCCCGCCGAAAGCCTTGGGAAGAAGAATGGAGATAACTTCCTCATGCCCATATCTGCCTTCAGACACACAAGGGATAAAAATCTCTTCTGCAGATTCCCTGACTTTTTTATATCCGAACTTGACTATGTCCGGTTCCTCTCCCTGAAGGGTCTCAAGAAGAGTCCTGACCTGCTGATAACTGTTTCTGTCCACCCAGTCATCGGAATCAATAAAACTGATCCATTTCCCGGAAGCCTTCTCAAGACCGGCATTTCTTGCACTGGCCAGGCCTCCGTTCTCCTTGTGGATCACCCGGATATTCTCATAGACTTTGGCATAGCGGTCACAGATCCGGCCGCTGCCGTCGGTGGAACCGTCATCCACAAGGATCAGCTCCATGTCCTTACAGTCGTCACATAAGATTGAGTCCAGGCATCTTTCGAGCCATTCCTCAACGTTATAAACAGGGATGATTATACTGAAGTAAGCCATGTTCCTAACCTTTTTTCCTGGTATTCAAAACGGATTGATAAAGCTTCAGATAACGTCCGGCCATATGCCGGTGGGAGAATCTCTCACTGGCATGCAGTGCCCCTTCTCCCAGCCTGCGCCTGAGCCTTTCATCCGACAGAAGCCGGATCATGGCCTCAGCCAGTGCGGATGCATCGGGTGCTGTCAGCAGAGCTGTTTTTTCATCTTTGAGCATGTCGGGTATTCCTCCCACCTCCGTAGACAGGATGGGCAGGGCCGATGCCATTGCTTCAATCAGGGTCATGGGCAGCCCCTCATAATCTGAAGACAGACAGAAGATATCCGCCCGGTCCAGATAGTCCGGTATATTGTCCCTCAGTCCTTCAAAATGTACCTTGTCAGCGATTCCGCTTGTCCGGGCTATTGTTTTTAACTCCTCCGTCAGGCTTCCTTCACCCACGAGGACAAGCTCAGCCTCCGGGAATTCCCTGATTACCATGCCAAAGGCTTCAAACAGCCTTTTATGATTCTTCATGGGGTCCAGTCTGGCTACATTGAGAATGGTGGGATGACCATGAAGCCGGTAATCGGTTTTTTTGTGAAAGCAGGACAGATCAGTACCGTTATATATGGTGGGAACATATCTCAAGTGGTACCTTTCCTCGATGGATTCAGTCACAATGGGAGACAATCCCACGGGAACCATGAGGCCGGCGCGGAAGACGAACCAGCTGAAGAGCCCTCCCACAAAAGCCTGTTCTTTTCCTGCCATGTTGTGGACGGTATAGACGAGGTTCCTGCATCCGGCTTTTCGGGCAGCGCCCAGCACATATAGTTTTCGGATGTTGTGGGCATGCACAATATCCGGTTTCAGTTGTTTCAGTGTCCGGGCAAGCTTCCCGGTGATCCGGGGATCATAATGGGGTCTTTTTCCCAGGTAGATTACCGGGATCCCTTTTGTTTCCAGTCGTTTTGCCGTGGCGGTATGATCGCTTTCCAGGCTGATGACGGACACATCATGTCCCTCTTCTGCCAGGCCGTAGGCCAGATTCTCCAGCAGCGTCTGCGCGCCTCCAAGATTCAGTGCTGTAATGACTTGAACGATTTTCACG
>CAJGDH010000237.1 GCA_904502145.1 uncultured Eubacterium sp. | reverse complement strand
GGATAAATACACCGGAATTCCCGCTGATCATGCGATCGTATGGCAGGACCGCAGAAGTCTTGATGTCTGCGAGGAGCTGATTGAATATGACAAGGTGGGCATCGAGAGCCGCACCGGTATGTCCATCATCCCCAATGCTTCTGCAACGAAGATTGCATGGCAGCTGCGCAACAACCCCGAGATCAAAAAGGGAGTGGATGAAGGACGCCTTCTCTTCGGAACCATCGACTGCTGGCTGGCATGGAAGCTTTCCGGCGGCAAGGTACATGTGTCCGAGGTATCCAACCTTACAGAGACCCTGCTCCTGAATGCGGAGACTCTGGATTATGATCAGGGTGTACTGGACTACCTGAAGATCCCGCGTGAGATCCTTCCTGAGATCCGCAGTACTTCCGAGGTTTATGCCACCACGGATCCTTCAATCTTTGACGGAGTGGAAATTCCTATCGCCAGCCTGATCGGTGACCAGCAGGCAGCTGCTTTCGGACAGGCCTGTTTCGAACCTGGTATGGCCAAGAATACCTACGGTACAGGATCTTTCATGAATATGAACACCGGTGACAAGTTCATCATTCCCCAGCACGGTGTGATCTCCTGTGCTATGTGGGACATTGGCGGCAAGACCAGCTTCGGTATGGAGGGCCTGGTTGATGTATCCGGCTCTGCTGTTCAGTGGCTGAGAGACGGTCTCGGCATTATCGAGAGCAGCTCTGCCATCGAAGAACTGGCACTTTCCGTTCCGGACAACGGCGGCATCTATTTTGTTCCTGCTTTCGTAGGCCTTGGTGCTCCTCATTTTGATTCTTACGCAAGAGGAACCATCATCGGTATTACCCGTGGTACGACAAAGGCACACATTGCAAGAGCTACACTGGAGGCTATGGCATTCCAGGTTGCCGATGCCTTCCGCGATCTCGGTGATGTGTCCGGTATCCCCATCAAACGTCTTCGTGTAGACGGAGGAGCTGCAAAGAACAACTATCTCCTCCAGTTCCAGGCAGATATTCTTGGTGTTCCCGTAGAACGTCCGGTGATCACAGAGACCACCTGTCTCGGTGCTGTCTATGCGGCAGGTCTGGCAGTGGGATATTGGGATTCCATGGAAGAGATCGAGAAATTCTGGAAGCTTGACCGCCTGTTTGAACCGCAGATCTCCGAGGAAGAGAGACAGAAATTACTCTACGACTGGAGCTGCGCTACCCAGCGTGCGGCAGGCTGGATGAAGAGATAATCCGGTTGACTGTACGAAGGACCCGGATAAGTATCGTAAAATTCATATAGGATAAAAAAGGAGGCGGTCTGCGGACCGCCTCCGATCATTTTTCACTCTTATACTTCGACTTCACCGGCCAGAACCCTGCGGTAATCTTCGTAGTTCTTTTTCAGAAGTTCCGGTGTTTCCAGCCCGTAAGGACAATGGCTCATGCACTGTCTGCAGTTGATGCAGTCTTCAATCTTTTTCATCTCTTTCTGCCAGTGCTCATTAAGCCAGTTCTTTGAAGGAGCGCGGCGGAGCATGAGGGACATCCTGGCACAGGTATTGATCTGGATCCCCTTGGGGCAGGGCATACAGTAACCACAGCCACGGCAGAATTCACCGGACAGTTCTTCATGTTCTTTGCGGATGAACGCTTCGATCTCATCTGTCATCTCCGGTGTATGATCCATGTAGGAAAGCCATTCGTCCAGCTCCGATTCCTTCTGTACACCCCAGATGGGGAGAGCATTGTCATACCGGGCAAGAAATGCCATGGCGGCCTCGGACCGGTTAATCAGTCCGCCTGCCAGACCCTTCATGCAGACAAAGCCTACATTTTTCTCTTTACAGAGGTTCACCAGGGCGATCTCCTTCTCCGAAGCCAGATAAGAGAAAGGGAACTGCATGGTCTCATATAAACCGGAATTGACACAGTCTATGGCCACCTGGATCTTGTGGGCGGTAACGCCGATATGGCGGATCTTTCCCATCTCCTTCGCCTTTAACATACATTCATACATACCGGTTCCGTCCCCCGGGACCCAGCACTGGTCCACGCAGTGGAACTGATACACATCGATATAATCCGTGCGGAGTTTCTCCAGTGAGGTCTCCAGGTCTTTCCAGAAGTCTTCCGGAGTCCTGGCCATGGTCTTGCTGGCAATATAGATCTTATCCCGCATACCCTCAAAGGCATAGCCCATCTTTTCCTCACTGTCAGTGTAAGCCCTGGCGGTATCGAAATACACCATTCCTCCTTCGTAGGCTTTCCTGAGAAGTCCGGCTGCTGTCTCCCGGTCCACACGCTGGATGGGCAGTGCGCCGAAAGCATTCTGAGGTGTTTTTATCCCTGTTGTTCCCAATGTGATGGTCCTCATCTTTGTCCTCCTGTACGTTTTATGTCTGATTGGTATTAAGTTCTGTATTAACGTTATAGTAATATGTCATGGTGAAATAAGTCAAGCCTCAGGGAACCATGGCTTCCTTTTTCTTGACAGGTTTGGGGGCCTTTGCTATAATTGGGAACGGTTCTCATATTTGTGTGAGCTGCCTATATGAAATAAGATCAGTCTTATTAATTGATGACTGTAACCGGGAGGGAAAAGGGATATGCCTTCAAAAGTAAAATACAGGACAAAACAAAGGGAGATCCTGCTTGATTATCTGAAGACCATCCCCGGCGTACATATCACCGCCGGCGATGTCTGTGAATATTTCAGGGAACAGGGCTCCTCCATAGGACAATCCACCATCTACCGTCAGCTGGAACAGCTGGTGGATGAAGGAATCCTGAACAAATATACCATCGGTGCCGGCAGTCCGGCATGTTTTGAATATGTGGACAGGGAGAGCCACGGGGACAGAGAAACCTGTTTTCACTGTAAATGTGAAAAATGCGGGAAGCTGATCCACCTGCACTGCCATGAGATCGAAGAACTGAAGGAACATCTTCAGGGACATCACGGATTCAGTCTTGACCCCATCCGTACGGTTTTTTACGGTCTTTGCGGACAATGTGAGAAGGGTGATGACCGGGGAGGGATCAGCCATGAAAAATAGGTATTCCATACTGAAGATCTCATTCATCATTCTTTGCCTGATCTGCCTGACTGCCTGCGGCTCTCCGAACAGAGAAGAAGAGGAAAAAGATGGGAAGCTGACCATACTCACTACCATCTTCCCGGAATATGACTGGGTGAGAAACATCGCGG
>CAJGDH010000236.1 GCA_904502145.1 uncultured Eubacterium sp. | reverse complement strand
GACATCGGCGTGATCGACTTTGACGAGCCCTTCACCAAGCTGTTCAACCAGGGTATGATCACCGGTAAGAATGGGATCAAGATGAGCAAGTCAAAAGGAAATGTGGTCTCCCCGGATGATCTGGTCAGAGATTACGGCTGTGATTCCCTGAGGATGTACGAACTCTTCGTAGGACCTCCGGAGCTGGATTCCGAGTGGGACGACAAGGGAATCGACGGTGTCTACCGCTTCCTCAACCGTTTCTGGAAGATGGCCCTGGACAACCTGGAGAAAGACGTGCCTGAGACCAAAGAACTTCTCAAGGTCCGCAGCAAGCTGGTCTACGACATCACCCAGCGTCTGGAATCCTTCAGCCTGAACACGGTGGTCAGCGGTTTTATGGAGTACAACAACACCCTGATCAACCTTGGCAAGAAAGGCGGAGTCGACAAGAAGACCCTGGAAACCTTCATGGTCCTCCTTGCTCCCTTCGCGCCACACATCGCTCAGGAACTGTGGGAACAGGCCGGTCACACGGATTCCGTCTTCGACCAGTCATGGCCGGAATACGACGAAGAAGCCATGAAAGACAATGTGATCGAAATCCCGGTTCAGGTCAACGGCAAGACCAGAGTCGTCATCGAGATCGAAGTGGACGAAGCCAAGGACAGCGTTCTCGCCAAAGCGAAAGAAGCTCTTGGCAGCAAGCTTACAGGCACCATCCGCAAAGAGATCTATGTACCCGGTAAGATCGTGAATATCGTGGCAAAATAGGGTTTATTTTTAGATAAAAAGGATAAAGTCGAGGGATAGATGATATCTTCAAGCTCCGTTGTTCCTCGAGAAAAAAGGTACGGTCGTACCTTTTTCTCTGCGGTACAAAGTCGCTTTCCGATATTCATCTATCCCTCGACTGTTTTTTTTATCTGAGGAAGATGCAGGAGAGAAGCCCCGCAGTTAGTTAGTTGAAAGCGATATTGCACCGGATACAATCAATCCCTGCGGGGCAAAATAAGCACACTGTGAGCCACCAAAAAAAAGACCGGCAGTAGTTATTTGAAAGCGACTTTGTACCGCAGGCAGGAGAATCCTGCCGAGGAACAACGGAGCTTGAAAATACCACTGCCGGTCTTAACTTTTAACTTTTACTTCTTAACTTGTGCTTACTTTGTCCTCTTCAACAACTCTTCCCACCTTAGATCCACAGCTGTCTGGATATCGGCGATCAGCTGCTCTTTTCCGGGTTTGAAGAGGTGTTTGAAACGTCCCTGGGGTCTCAGGAAGTCCTCGATGGGGAGTTTCTTTTTGGGGATATAGTTGACGATCCATTCTCCTTCGATTACCTCAAAGAGGGGCCAGAAACAGGTGTCTACGGCCAGCTTGCAGATGGTCAGGATCTCGGACATGTCGTAGCGCCATCCGCGGGGGCAGGGTGCCAGGACATTTAAAAATGCTGCTCCGGGGGTGTAGATTGCCCGCTCGGATTTCACATGGATGTCTTTGAAATTGTTCACCAGGGTGGTCTGGCCGACGTAAGGAATATTGTGGGCCGCGATCACCTGGGCAAGGTCTTTCCGGTTCTGGGGTTTTCCGTCGGATACCGAACCTACGGGAGTAGTGGTGGTATCGGCGTACATGGGTGTGGCGGAGGACCGCTGGATTCCGGTATTCATGTATGCTTCGTTGTCATAGCAGACATAGACCATGTCGTGGTTACGTTCCATTGCTCCGGAGAGGGACTGGAAACCGATGTCGTAGGTTCCTCCGTCGCCGCCGAAAGCGATGAATTTCTTTGTGCCTTTTACCTTGCCCTTTTTCTTGAGGGCACGGTAGGCTGCCTCCACTCCGCCGCAGGTCGCGCCGGCGTTTTCGAAGGCGTCATGGATGAAGGAATCATTCCAGGATGTGTATGGATACATGAAGGAGGAGACCTCCAGACAGGAAGTGGCGCAGGTGATGACGGCCTCATCCTCGTCATGAAGTCCGCGGAGTACGTTGCGGACTGCGATGGTGGCGCCGCAGCCGGCACACATTCTATGGCCGGGAGCAAGGCGCTCTTCTTTATTTAAAGTCTGTTTTAAATTATAAGCCATGTTAAACTCCTATTCTCTCACAGATAAATAGCGGTAAAATTCACCGGGGTCACCGGTCTTCTCTGCCTCAAAGAGGTCTTCGAACACGGAGGTCAGACTCTCGACAGTCACGTCTCGCCCTCCCAATCCGTAGCAGTAATTCAGAGTCAACGGATGAAGATTCTTATTGAAGAGGGCGGACTTGATCTCGGAACCGAGAGGTCCGCAGTTCGTCTCAAAGTCCTCGGACCGGTCCATGATCGCCAGGAAGCGGACATTCTTTAATGCTTCCGCAATTTCTTCAGCCGGGAAGGGACGGAAGAGTCGGAGCTTAAGGATGCCGGCCTTGACACCTTTATCCCTCAGCGCGTCAACAGCGTCTTTGGCTGTTCCGGCGGCGGATCCCATGATGACCATGGCGTATTCCGCATCCTCCATGCGGTACTCTTCAAACAATCCGTACTGACGTCCGGAGATACCGGCAAATTCATTTGCCACATCGATACATACCTGTTTCGCGTTTCTTAAGCCCTGCATCTGTGCACGGCGGGCTTCCATCACGTAATTGGTGACGGCGTAGGGACCGTAGGCAATTGCTTCACCGTCTTTCAGGAGATAGTGTTCAGGCTCGTATTCACCGACAAAGTCCTTAACGATCTCATCCTCCAGCAGGGTGATGTTTTCCACTGCATGGCTGGTGATGAAACCGTCCTGGCAGACCATGATGGGAAGCATGACATCGGGATGCTCCGCGATGCGGTAAGCCTGGATCATGTTGTCGTAAGCTTCCTGATTGTTCTCCGCGAACAACTGGATCCAGCCGGTATTTCTCGCGCCCATGGCATCGGAATGGTCACAGTTGATGTTGATGGGACCGGACAGAGCCCGGTTGACCAGGGCAAGACAGATGGGGAGCCGGTCGGAGGCAGCCACATTCAGGACTTCCCACATGAGGGCAAGTCCGGCGGAGGAGGTGGCAGTGATGGTCCGGGCACCTGCGGCTTCCGAGCCGATACATGCACTCATGGCACTGTGTTCACTTTCCACGGGAACGAAAACAGTGTCCACCTGGCCGTTGGAGATAAAGTTGGTATAATACTGGGGAATCTCCGTGGAAGGAGTGATGGGATAAGCCGGCATAACGTCAGGATTAATCTG
>CAJGDH010000235.1 GCA_904502145.1 uncultured Eubacterium sp. | reverse complement strand
TGAGAAACAACGGGGCTCATACCATGATAACGCAGACCGCCGGAGTGGCTGGAAGAAGGAATGAAGCCGCTGCCCAGCGTATACATCTTCGCCAGAGGTGTTACCATACCTGTGTCGCAGTAGTCGTATGCAAATTTACCTCTTGTCAGGCTGGGGCAGGATGCAGGTTCTACAGCGATGATCTGATAATCTCTTTCCCCACGCAGTTTTTCACCCACGAAAGGAGAGATCAGACCGCCCAGATTGGAGCCGCCGCCGGCACAGCCGATGATGATATCTGCAACGATACCGTATTTATCCAGGGCTGCTTTTGTTTCCATACCGATGATGGACTGATGCAGCATAACCTGATTCAGAACGCTGCCCAGAACATATCTGTAGCCTTCTCTGCTGCACGCAGATTCCACCGCTTCAGAGATAGCACAGCCAAGGCTGCCTGTTGTACCGGGATGCGCTTCCAGGATCTTCTTGCCCACTTCTGTTTCCATAGAGGGACTGGGTGTGACGGACGCGCCATAGGTGCGCATCACTTCCCGGCGGAAAGGCTTCTGCTCATAGGATACTTTGACCATGTAGACCTTGCAGTCCAGATCGAAGAATGAGCAGGCCATGGATAAAGCGGTTCCCCACTGTCCGGCACCTGTTTCGGTGGTGACGCCTTTAAGGCCCTGCTTCTTGGCATAATATGCCTGAGCCAGAGCTGAATTCAACTTGTGGCTGCCGCTGGTATTGTTTCCTTCGAATTTATAATAGATTTTTGCGGGTGTTCCGAGAGCTTTCTCCAGATGATAGGCTCTCATCACAGGTGAGGGACGGTAAAGCTTATAATATTTCTGGATTTCTTCCGGAATGTCAACATAAGCTGTGTCGTTGTCCAGTTCCTGTGCCACAAGTTCCTCACAGAAGATGGGGGTGAGTTCCTCTGCCTTCAGAGGCTGGAGTGTTCCCGGATTCAGCAGCGGGGCAGGCTTATTCTTCATATCCGCCCGCACGTTGTACCACTGTTTCGGGATCTCCTCTTCATTCAGGTAGATTTTGTAGGGAATCTTCTGTTCTGTCATGATACTTTTCTCCTCTCCGTTGAAATGGTGTCTCAAATAATGTAATTATATTTTCTTAATTAATACCATTGATTTATCCCTTTGTGAAATGATAATATACGAATATATAATAAGTTTTACTTATTATAAAAATGGAAGGAGAAGGGAAAATGAATCTGAATCAGCTGGAATATTTCGTGAGTGTGGCGGAGACCCTGAATTTTACCAGAGCGGCTGCCAAGTGTTTTATCTCCCAGACTGCCATGACCCAGCAGATCCGGGCCCTGGAGAAAACAGTCGGCGTTCCTCTCTTCATCCGGGATAAACACCATGTGGAGCTGACGGCCGCCGGCAAGGTCTATCTGGCGGAAGCAAGGGTTATCCTGAAACGGAGCAACGAAGCATTGAGGATGGCCAGACTGGCTTCCGAGGGCGTGGAAGGGGAGATCACCATAGGCTTTATCCGGGGATACGGACAGAACGATTTCTCTGCCTTGCTCCGGGGTTTCCATCAGACCTACCCCGGGATAAAAGTGAATCTCATCCGCAACAATATGAGTATCCTTCTGGACAGCCTGGTACGCCGGGAATGCGACCTGATCTTTACGGTGGCTCCCTTCAAACGGGAATATCCGGACCTGGAGCATCTTTATCTGCAGAGTTATCCGGTGATGGCAGTACTCTATGCCGGACATCCTCTGGCCCGCAAAAGTACTCTGACTTATGAAGATCTGAAAGAAGAGAGATTCATCATGATGCAGCCTACGGACCGCCCCAAGGACCAGATGGAAGAATCCATGCTGATCTATGAGCGGGGAGGATACCTGCCGGAGATCGCTTCCATCGAAAGGGATCAGGAGACACTGCTTCTGATGATCGCCGCCGGCATGGGGATCAGTCTTCTCCCCGAATATATTATCCGTCATTATCAGAAGAATCCTGATTACCGGATCATACCTGTGCTGAAAAAAGACGGTTCGGCGGAGACCGTGGATTTTGAAGTAAGCTGGTCCACCGCCAATCAGAATCCGGCTGTGGAACAGTTTCTTGAACTGCTGAGACAGGAGTAGAAAACTAAGGAGAAACGGGGTATAATGCAGGAAAAAACGGATCCTCCGGGACCATGGGAGAGAAGCGGACAAGGAGAAATCAAAATGGAAAAGAATCAGATCTATAAGATATACGGAACAGACTACAAGGAAATGACCAGAGGCCTCCTGGAGGTGTCCGGGCTGGCTTCCATGATCCCCGGGGATGCGAGGATCGGGATAAAGCCGAATCTGGTCACACCGACCCCGGCAGAGTACGGAGCCACCACCCATCCGGAGATTGTGGCAGCCATCATCGAATACCTGCAGGACCATGGCTTCAGCCGGATTGCCATCCTGGAAAGCTCCTGGGTGGGGGACAGGACATCGGAGGCCTATGAATACTGCGGGTACAGGAAGCTGACCGAAAAATACGAGGTGCCTTTTATCGACATCCAGAAGGAGGCAGGAAAGACATTTGACTGTGAAGGAATGAAACTGAAGATCTATAAAGATCTTGATGAGATCGACTTCATGATCAATGTACCTGTCATGAAAGGGCATGGCCAGACGAGGGTCACCTGTGCATTGAAAAACATGAAGGGGCTTCTTCCCAATTCCGAAAAAAGGCGTTTTCATACCATGGGATTACACAAGCCCATCGCCCATCTGGCCACCAGGGTCAGACAGGATTTTATCGTGGTGGACCATATCTGCGGTGACCTGGAACTGGAGGACGGGGGCAATCCCGTGGAGACCAACTGTGTCATGACCGGGCTGGACCCTGTACTGATGGATGCCTATGTCTGCCATCTCCTGGGTTATGAACCTTATGACGTGGACTATATCCGTCTTGCCGAAGAGCTTGGCTGCGGCAGTACGGATCTGGAGAAATGCAGGATCCTGGTATATGGTGCAAAGAATACAGGGGAGGACCGCGGAAGAGAGAAACCTGAGAAGCTTCGCGAGTTTTCTGCCCTGGACCGTGATCCCTTTGAAGCACAGAGAAAGACAGCGGACCGCCTCCTGGATATCTCTTACGCCGTGGAGGACGCGGATTCCTGCAGTGCCTGTTACGCCTCCCTTGCCCCGGCCATACTCCGGCTGAAAGATGAAGGGCTGTATGAGAAGCTGACGGAAAAACTG
>CAJGDH010000234.1 GCA_904502145.1 uncultured Eubacterium sp. | reverse complement strand
TGGTGGATAATCAGCCCAAGATCCTGAATCTCAAGCAGATGCTGGTCCACTACCTGAACCACCAGAAAGATGTGGTCACCAGAAGGACCAGATTCGAATTAAATAAAGCCAAAGAACGTGCCCACATCCTGGAAGGTCTTCTGAAGGCCCTGGATTTCATCGATGAGGTGATCGCCATCATCCGGGCATCCAAAAACGTGGCGGAAGCCAGGGAAAACCTGATGGAAAGATTCGGGTTCACCGAAGCACAGGCCCAGGCGATCGTGGATATGCGTCTCCGTGCCCTCACCGGTCTGGAGAGGGACAGGCTTCAGTCAGAGTATGATGAACTCAAACTCCGCATTGCCAGACTGGAGGCGATCCTTGCGGATGAGAAGGTACTTCTGGGCGTGATCCGGGAAGAGATCCTTTTGATCCGGGACAAATACGGGGATGACCGGAGAACCTCCATCAGCATGGATGAGGAGGAGCTCAACGATGAATCCCTGATCCCAAGAAAGGATGTCATCATCACATTTTCTGACCTTGGTTACATCAAACGTATGGAGGTGGACCAGTTCCAGAGCCAGAACCGCGGCGGAAAAGGCATCCGTGGAATGAACATCATCGAAAATGATCACATCAGTGATATGTTCATGACCAATACCCATAACTTTATCACTTTCTTTACCAATAAAGGGCGGGCTTTCCGCCTGAAGGGCTACGAGATCCCCGAATCCGGCAGAACCGCCAGGGGAGTGAATATCATCAATCTCCTCCAGCTGGGGCCGGAGGAAAGGATCAGTGCCATCATCCCCATGGGAGCTGTCATCAATGATGACGATTATTTCCTGATGACCACCCGGAACGGTGTCTTCAAGAAAACCAGGATCCGCGAATACAGGAACATCCGTAAGGGCGGTCTTGCGGCTATCGTCCTCAGGGAGGATGACGAGCTGATCGAGGTTAAGGTAGCCTCCGTCAGAGACGATGTATTCCTCATCACCCGTCAGGGAAAATGTATCCGCTTCCACTGCAGTGACGTCCGGGAGATCGGAAGGGTTTCCATGGGTGTCAGAGGCATCACCCTCAGTCACGGCGATGAAGTGGTTTCCATGCAGATCAGTTCCGAAGGGGAAGACCTCCTCTTTGTCTCCGAGAACGGCATGGGCAAACGTACCCCCATGGAGGAGTTCAGTCCACAGAACCGTGGCGGAAAGGGCAATATCTGCTACAAGGTCACCGAGAAGACCGGATATCTGATCTGTGCCGAAGCGGTACACGATGACGAAGAGATTATGATGATCACCTCCGAAGGGATCGTCATCAGGATCAAGGTCAACGGGATCTCCATCATCGGAAGGAATACCTCCGGTGTCAAGCTGATGAACGTGGGAACGGACAACAACGTGACAGTGGCCAGTGTGGCCAAGGTTCTGTCCTCGGAGGACGAGGAGGAGTATTCCGACGAAACTTCCGATGAGGAACTTACCTCCGAAACTCCTGCTGACGAGGCAGAACCTGAGGAGACTGTGCCGGAAGAAGATGATCAGGAATAAGCGGTCATCCCGGAACAGGAACAAAAGCAGAATATAAACAGATCATCGAGGGATGTCACTCGGGAAAAGGGTGTACATCCCTTGTTTTTCCTTTGATCAGACGATCAGAAGGTACATCCCTGTACATCCGCAGGGAAAGGCCGGTAGAGGCCGGGGAGGTTTACATGAGGAAGATAGAGGTGGACACCATCATCAATGCCGTAAAGGAAATGTGCATGGAAGCAAATTATTTCCTGACGGAGGACATGAAGGAAGCACTGAATAAGGCCCGGGAGAAAGAGGAAAGTCCTCTGGGATGCCAGATCCTCGGCCAGCTTCAGGAGAATCTCAGCATCGCCGGCGCAGAACGGATCCCCATCTGTCAGGATACAGGGATGGCGGTGGTTTTTGCGGAGATCGGCCAGGAACTTACCATCGAGGGAGGATTTATCGGCGACGCCATCCAGGAGGGGGTCCGCAGGGGCTATACCGAAGGATATCTCAGAAAATCCGTGGTCAAAGATCCCTTTCTCCGGGAAAATACGAAAGACAATACACCTGCCGTCGTCCATTACCGGCTTGTTCCCGGTGACGGGCTGAAGCTCACCCTGGCGCCCAAGGGATTTGGCAGTGAAAATATGAGCAGGATCTTCATGCTCAAACCGGCAGACGGAATGGAGGGAGCCAAAGATGCCATCGTCCGGACCGTTGCCGAGGCAGGGCCCAACGCCTGTCCGCCCTTCGTCATCGGCGTGGGGATCGGTGGTACATTTGAGAAGGCTGCCCTGATGGCCAAGGAGGCCCTCACCAGAAAGACCGGGGAAGCCTCCCCCCACCCCCACATCCGGGAGATGGAGGAGGAACTGCTGGAAAGGATCAACAATCTGGGGATCGGTCCTGCGGGTCTTGGAGGAAGGGTGACTGCCATGGCGATTCACGTCAATACCTACCCGACCCATATCGCGGGGCTTCCGGTGGCAGTGAATATGTGCTGTCACGTCAACCGTCATGCCGTGAGGGAACTGTGAGAGGAGGATCAGTATGAAGAACAGGGTACAGGTGCCCTTTGAAAAGGGAACCGCAGAACAGTTAAAAGCCGGGGATTATGTTTTTCTTACCGGGACCATCTACACTGCCCGGGACGCGGCCCACAAGAGGATGTACGAATCCATGAAGAAAGGCGAACCGCTCCCCATTGATCTGGAAGGAAATATCCTTTATTACCTTGGCCCAAGTCCGGCCAGGGAAGGACAGGTGATCGGATCCGCAGGACCCACCACCAGCAGCCGAATGGATAAATATACCCCCGACATGCTGGAAAAAGGCCTGAAAGGGATGGTGGGAAAAGGAAAGCGTTCCCCCGAAGTGATCGAGGCCATGAAGAAATATGGGGCGGTATACTTTGCCGCAGTGGGCGGAGCAGGAGCCCTTCTTTCCAAATGTATCAAAACAGCGGAAGTGGTGGCTTACGATGATCTGGGAACAGAGGCTATCCGGAAGCTTACGGTGGAAGACCTTCCCGTGATCGTGGTGATCGATTCCCTGGGCCATAATCTTTATGAGGAAGCCCCTGAAGAATGGAGAAGGAATTGAGCATTTGCAAAAATACCTTGACAAGAAACATAGGATTTGATAAGATAATAAGGCGTCAACTTTGACGTGACAATTACATATTATGTTCTTGTTTAGGCATATGGAGAAGTACTCA
>CAJGDH010000233.1 GCA_904502145.1 uncultured Eubacterium sp. | reverse complement strand
GTAATGTCCTGCCGGCAAATGTGGTAAGTGCCCTCAGTGTACTTCTGTACGGTATGTTTCTTGCCATCATTATCCCGCCTGCCCGCAAGAACAGGGTGATAGGTGCCCTGGTGTTCATCTCCATGGCCCTGAGTCTTGCCTGTTCAAAACTGCCTGTGATCTCTTCCCTGTCGGAGGGGACCAGGATCATTATCCTGACCATCGTGATCTCCCTCGCTGCGGCAGTACTGTTTCCCGTCAGTGAAGACTCCGGCATGGAGCAGGATCCTGAACCGGAACAAAAAACAGAGGGACCGGATGACAATGAGATACAAGGAGGATCAGCCTGATGAAGCATAATATTTATATCTATATCTTTATCATGTTCGGCGTATCCTTCCTCCTTCGTGTCCTGCCCCTCACCCTCATCCGGAGGAAGATCGAGAACCGGACTATCCAGTCCTTTTTGTACTATGTTCCGTATGTGACTCTGGCAGTGATGACCTTTCCGGCTATCATGGAGGCCACCTCAGTACCGGTCGCCGGACTGCTGGCCCTCTTTGGCGGTATTGCCGCCGCCTTCTTCGGTTTCGGCCTCTTTCCCACCGCCCTGGTGTGTAGTGTGATCGTATTTGTGGCGGAAATGTTGATGTAGAAAGATATCCGTGCAGACATCTATTCAGGATATAAAGATAATAGGATAAAAAAAGAATAGGATATAAAAAATAATCCCGTAAGGCCGGTTAAAATAATCCGGTCTTACGGGATTTTTCGTTGACTCAGTGATCATATTCCTCCAGCTCGAAATCTCCAAGCTGCAGGAGGGAAAGGTCGGCATCTGGCTCTGCCACCAGTCTCCGGGACTGGTTGAGGATGGCTTCCTCCACCTTGTTGCGGACCAGACGTCCGTTTCCGGCGGTGTCCGAGTGTTCGGCCTGGACTTTATTGTAAAATTCCAGGAGACTTTCCTCGGCCCCCGGATCCAGAGTATAGCCCTTTGATTTCACCGTGACCTTGGTGATGTCCAGAAGCTCCTGGCCGGTGTAGTCCGGGAATTCGATGATATTGGGGAACCTGCTCTTCAATCCTGAATTGGCCGTGAGGAACTGCTGCATCTCATGGGAATATCCTGCCAGGATCACGATCAGGTTATCCCGGTTATCCTCGATCCCTTTTACCAGAGTGTCGATGGCTTCCAGCCCGAAAGAATCATCCTTTCCCCGATAGAGGGAATAGGCCTCGTCGATGAAGAGGACTCCGCCGATGGCACTTTTGAGTACCTGGTTTACCAGGGGGGCGGTATGTCCTACATAACGTCCCACCAGATCGGCTCTGGATACCTCCACCAGCTGGCCGCCGGAAAGTACGCCGATGGCCTTTAGATACTGGCTGATGATCCTGGCGATGGTGGTCTTGCCGGTACCGGGATTCCCGGTAAAGATCATATGCTTGGAGACCTGTGAGGCCTTGAGGCCTGCCTCGGTCCTCCTCTTGTAGGTCTTGTAATACTCCTCCAGGGAGAAGATATATTCTTTGATCTCCTTGAGTCCCACGATCTGGTCAAGCTGCTCTTTGACCTGATCCACATCACCGGTATAGGCTGCAGGCAGGTGTTCCATCAGGTTGAAGGATTGGCCTTCGATCTCCGCGATCATATTGTGGTCTTCGATGGAAAGGTTTACTGTCGTATCTTTCGGATAATCCCCCTCAAGCCTGAGGGTGGCCAGGCCTTTCTCCAGTCTGTCGAAGAAGGAGAGGAGTCCTTCCGTACCGGCATTTTTCCCGGTGCAGGCCAGGGCTGCCCCGAAGATCTGTTCCTCGTCGGCCTGGATCCGGAAAGCCAGCTGTTTTTCGGCGGTTTCTTTCAGTTCCGTCCAGTTTACGGCTGCGATCTTCCTCCAGCTTTCCTCAGACAGTGATTCTGTCTTGCAGGTATCACCCAAGGCATTGACAAAAGGGGCACCGAATACATTTGCCAGGTCTTCGACTCCCTTATCCCCGATAAAGACAAGATACTTACCTGAAGCGGAGAAGGTGCTTACCGTTTCCTTCGCGAAGGAATTGGACACATTTACCAGCTGTCCCCTCAGAAGGATATAGCGGTCCTGCAGATAGCATTCCCCCCGGATCACCAGATCATTGACATAGCTTAAGTAGGAGATATGGCAGTCCCGGAAATTTTCGAAAAGGATTACCTGACTGTTGGAGTTAAGAGCGGCATAAAGATCCTGGAGAAAGACGTTGTCCTTGCCTGCGGAAGGATAGCGGGAGAGGTCCAGTGTACATATCTCGTCGCTCTGAAGGATCTTCCTGCGGGCAAGTTCCTCGACGGTGTTTTTCAGACCGTAGTGTCTTCCGGAGTCTTTGGGGCCGTAGATGTAGATACAGTTTCTGGCATGTTCTCCTTCCTCCGGCAGGATGAAGGGACGTTTGAAGGCCACGTTCAGTTTCTTGAGGAAGGCATCCTGACCGAACACCTTCTCCGCCACGGCTGTCTCCACTCCGGAAAAGGCTGCCGGATCCACCTTGGCCCCGCCCGGGAGGGCAGCGGTGATCTGTTCTTTCAGGCCGATGCCGAAGTCCTGTTTCAGATGTTTATTCAGATCTTCAATGTCTTTAGCGGCATTATCGCAGATATCATTGATCTCCTCCGCCTTCATCGCATGTGAGGAATCGAAGGTTTTCCCTGTACTTTCCTGAAGGACGTCCAGGAAGGGGCGGCCTGTTTTTCTGGCCTTCTTTTTTGCCTGCTCGATCTCATCCACGGAGTACTGGGACTGTTTTCTGGAAAATGCGTCCATAATATCCATTAAATTACTCATATCTCTCCATCCTGTTTTAATCTATCCACACAGGTTCTGTATGGCTTCTGCATATACTTTGACAGCGGTTATGATATTATCGATCTCGAAGAATTCATCTGCACCGTGCATCCGGGTATCCTTCCCCGGCATGACCGCGCCGAAGGCGACACCGTTTTTCAGGTTATGTACGTAGGTGCCGCCGCCTATGGCCAAGCACTCACCTTTAAGACCGGTGACATCCTCATAGCTTTTTAACAAAATGCGGATGAATTCACTGTCGGAGGGGACCACATGGGGCGGGATCATCCCTTCTGTATTCCAGGCAAATCCTGCTTCTTCCACTGACTTTGCGGCTACATCCTGACAGTTTTCCCTGACAGCGCAGATCGGTGTTCTGGAATCAAAAATGAATTTCATATATCCCGGTTCCACGTGATAAATG
>CAJGDH010000232.1 GCA_904502145.1 uncultured Eubacterium sp. | reverse complement strand
GGTTCAGCATAACCGGATGTTCTTTGATAACATCTTCGAGAACATCCCAAACTTCCGGCTGAAGCTTCTCTACCATTTTTTTCGCATTTTTAATATTATGAGATGTTCCGTTTGCAACAAGCTCTTTCATAACAAATGGTTTGAACAGCTCGATGGCCATCTCCTTGGGGAGACCGCACTGGTAGATCTTCAGTTCGGGACCTACCACGATAACGGAACGGCCGGAATAGTCCACACGTTTGCCCAGAAGGTTCTGACGGAAACGTCCCTGCTTACCTTTGAGCATGTCGGAAAGGGATTTTAAGGCACGGTTTCCGGGGCCGGTCACGGCTCTGCCGCGGCGGCCGTTATCGATCAGTGCATCCACGGCTTCCTGGAGCATACGCTTCTCGTTGCGGACGATGATGTCCGGAGCGCCAAGATCCAGAAGACGTTTCAGACGGTTGTTGCGGTTGATGATCCTACGGTACAGGTCATTTAAGTCGGAGGTGGCGAAACGGCCGCCGTCCAGCTGTACCATAGGACGGATATCCGGAGGAATGACCGGGATCGCATCCAGGATCATCCATTCCGGCTCGTTGTCGGACAAGCGGAAAGCTTCCACTACCTCAAGACGCTTGATGCATCTTGCCCTCTTCTGGCCGCTGGCGTTGCGGAGGCTCTCTTTAAGCTCCACAGACTCGGCTTCCAGATCGGTATTGTGAAGCAGTTCCTTCACGGCTTCTGCTCCCATACCCACACGGAAGGATCCCATATCCTCTCCCCTGTTCCGGTATTCTTCGCACATACGGCGATATTCCGTATCGGAGAGGATTTCCTTCACGGTGTAGGTCGTATTACCTGCATCCAGTACCACATAAGAGGCAAAGTACAATACTTTCTCCAGGTCCTTGGGGGACATGTCCAGGATGAGGCCCATACGGCTGGGGATTCCTTTGAAATACCATATATGGGAAACGGGTGCTGCGAGTTCAATATGGCCCATACGCTCACGGCGCACGTTGGCTTTGGTCACTTCCACGCCACATTTGTCGCAGACCACGCCTTTATAACGAATCTTCTTATATTTGCCGCAGTGGCATTCCCAGTCTTTGCTCGGTCCGAAGATACGCTCACAGAACAGACCGTCCTTTTCAGGTTTAAGGGTCCTGTAATTGATGGTTTCGGGTTTTTTCACTTCACCGCGGGACCATTTGCGAATCATTTCCGGAGAGGCCAGGCCAATCTTGATCTTATCAAAATTGATGGACTGTTCCGCTGCTTGATTATTGATATCAGACATAAACTACTCCCTCCTGCAGACTAGTAATCAGATTCTTCCAGTTCTTCGGTCGGCATCATGCCAAACATACCCTCAAAATCACCGGCTGTTTCTTCTTCCAGGGTTCTCTCCCCGTAGCCGCTCCGGCTGAATTCATCCTGATCTTTGTAGTTGTTGTCATCCGGACTGCTCTCGATCACGGATGTGAGGTTCGGATCGATGGTCTCGGACCCTTCCTGAATCTCCACTTCCGTCATGTCATCCCTCAGGACGCGCACGTCAAGAGCCAGGGACTGGAATTCCTTAAGAAGTACCTTGAAGGATTCCGGAATACCCGGTTCAGGGATGTTCTCGCCCTTGATGATGGCTTCGTAGGTCTTCACACGACCCACCACGTCATCGGACTTGACGGTGAGGATCTCCTGCAGTGTATAGGATGCGCCGTAGGCCTCCAGAGCCCATACCTCCATCTCTCCGAAACGCTGGCCGCCGAACTGGGCTTTTCCGCCCAGAGGCTGCTGGGTAACCAGAGAGTAAGGACCGGTGGAACGGGCATGGATCTTGTCATCCACCAGATGATGCAGTTTCAGGTAATGCATGAAACCGATGGTTACCGGTGAGTCGAATTCCTCTCCGGTACGTCCGTCACGAAGCAGGACCTTTCCGGTTTTATCGATGGGAACACCCTTCCATTCTGCCCTGTGATCCAGGTTGTTATGGAGGAATTCCATAATGTCATCGTTTACCTTGTCGCCCCAGATCTCAACGAACTCATCCCACTCTTTGTTGGCATAGTCGTTGGCCATCTCCAGGGTATCCATGATATCATGCTCATTCGCGCCGTTGAAAACGGGAGTTGCGATGTTGAATCCAAGCACCTTGGAAGCAAGGCTCAGATGGATCTCCAGCACCTGTCCGATATTCATACGTGACGGCACGCCCAGGGGGTTGAGCACGATGTCCAGAGGACGTCCGTTGGGAAGGAAAGGCATATCCTCCACCGGAAGAATGCGGGATACCACACCCTTGTTTCCGTGGCGGCCGGCCATCTTATCCCCGACGGAGATCTTACGCTTCTGGGCGATGTACACACGGACGGATTTGTTCACCGTGGGAGGAAGTTCATCGTGATTCTCCCTGGTAAATACTTTGGTTGCCATGACAACACCGTAGGCCCCGTGGGGTACACGGAGGGATGTGTCACGGACTTCTCTGGCTTTCTCGCCAAAGATGGCACGAAGAAGTCTCTCTTCTGCAGTCAGTTCTGTCTCACCCTTAGGTGTGACCTTACCTACGAGGATGTCTCCGGCATGGACTTCTGCGCCCACACGGATGATACCGTCCTCGTCAAGGTCTTTCAACATATCTTCGCTGAGTCCGGCGAGATCTCTGGTGATCTCCTCCTGACCAAGCTTTGTATCTCTGGCTTCCGCCTCATATTCTTCGATATGGACAGAAGTATAGACGTCATACTGGACCAGTCTTTCACTGAGAAGGACCGCATCCTCATAGTTGTAACCTTCCCAGGTCATGAAGCCGATCAGCGGGTTTTTGCCCAGGGCCATCTCGCCGCCGCAGGTGGAAGCGCCATCCGCGAGGATGTCTCCCTCCTCCACACGGTCGCCCTTGTTGACGATCGGTTTCTGGTTCATACAGTTGCCCTGGTTGCTGCGGGCAAACTTGATGACATGGTAGGTGTCATAGATGCCGTCGTCCCTGCGGACGATGATCTCTTTGCTGGTGGAATACTCCACGGTACCTGCATGGTGGGCGATGATACATACGCCGGAATCCCTGGCTGCCTTGGCCTCCATTCCGGTACCTACCACAGGCACTTCGGTCTTCAGCAGCGGCACTGCCTGACGCTGCATGTTGGAACCCATCAGGGCACGGTTGGCATCGTCATTTTCCAGGAACGGGATCATGGATGTAGCCACGGAGAATACCATCTTCGGGGAAACGTCCATAT
>CAJGDH010000231.1 GCA_904502145.1 uncultured Eubacterium sp. | reverse complement strand
TCCCTGAGTTTATCCTCCATGACGGCAGACACTGCTTCCTCCAGAAGACTGTCGGCGGTCTCCCCGGACAGATCGGCCCATCGCAGGCCTCTCTCCCGGATCTTCAGTGAGAAGTATTCCAGGGCAGCGTGGAAGAGGCTTCCCAGCTCCATGGGAGCAACCTTGAATTCCTGCCGTTCTTCCAGGCCCAGGCCGTACCGGCAGAAAAAGAGGAAGGGACAGGAGGCAAAGGTCTCCATCTTCGTTACACTTCCCTCCAGCTTATCCCCGTAAAGTTCATCCACCAGGTCAGGGGGGAGGGGAAGTCCTAAGAGGCCTTTCTCCATCCAGGTATATATGGTTTCCAGATCCTCGGGATGTTCTTCTTTCCAGTAGCTGAGCAGGGCGAAAAAGGCCGGATCTTCCGGTTCCTTCCCTTCATACCAGCTGCGCATGCAGCGGATGAGGTATTCCCTGCTGTCCCCCTCACTGAAATAGTACCTTCTGAACTGTTCCGGGTATTTTTTCATGCTGATCCGGGGATAGAGTCCTTTCAGGGCATTGAACAGGATCGAAGGGCTTTTTGCCTCCCCTCCCGCTCCGGTCTCGCAGCAGGACAGGTACAGGTCTTCCTCCGGTTTGGAGAAAGCCAGATACATATAGAATTCATCCTCCAGGACCCTTCCGGTCAGATCCAGGGAAAGGGTCATCCCCTGTTGTTCCAGGATCCGTTTATCCTCGTCGGTAAGGATTCCCAGGTCCTCAGGTACAGGGGGGATATCCCCGTCATTCATCCCTGTGAAAAAGAGGACCTTTATGCCGGGGAGTCTGGTTCTTTTCAGATCTCCCAGTATCACCTGGTCCATGGACAGGGGCGGGGAAGCAAGAGTCAGGGTCTCAAGACCGGCATCCAGGAGGGGGAAGAGTTCCTTCTCCTCCATGACCTCCTCCCCGAAGATGGCGACGATCTTATCCATGAGATCAAGGATATTTCCGTAAAACTGACGGTATCCCTTCCCCTTTTCATAATCTTCTTCCCGGTCGGCCTCATCGGCCCTGGCCAGAAGTTTATCCTTAAGATGAAGGTCCCTCAAAGTCTCGTAGAGGACGGTCATCTTTTCTTTTACCGTGGTCTCCTTCTCCCGGATCTTCCGGGTGAAGGACCGGGTTTCAGCCAGAAAAGCTTCCCTCAGTTTCTCCAGCTTCTCCACCTGATCCGGGCTGTAATCCTGAAGCCTCCGGACAAAGGGTCTGCTCCACATGGAGATCCCTCTCACGCCGGAGAAGATGATGTAATTCTCCAGGAAATCCACATCTTCCATGGACAGGCCTGACATCCCGGATTTCAGATAGCGGAAAACACTCTCGTAGGAGTAGTCCATGGCCGCCAGATGGAAGAGGGAACGGATGGTTTCCGCCCCGCTGTGGTAGTTCATCTTTTTCTTCGTATCCACAAAGAGGGGGATATTCAGCATCCTGCTCTTGCGGACGAAGGCGGGAGGGTAATCCTCCTCATTTCCCATGAGGATGGCGAAATCCCGGTAGCGGTACTCCTTCCTTCGGACCAGTTCCTCGATCTTCAGAAGGACAAATTCCGCCTCACTGTCCGGGTCGGGGCAGCTGACCATATGGATGGTCTCCGGTTCCTCCGGGTATACTTTTTTTATCTTGCGGAACATGTTGGATTCCAGATGGGCAAGCTCTTTTCCTTCCCCGTAGCGGGGAGGAACCTGACGGTCCAGGATCACCGGCTCCAGCATCTCCGTATGATTTCCGGCGCACAGGTCCCACAGGGAATAGATGGTCTGTTCACTGAAAGCAAACAGGTCCTCCCTGGGATACCTCCTCTTCCCGTCGGGCAGATAGGGTATGGTGACGGTCACCTTGACCTCCCTGGCCCTGGGGAGCAGTTCCTTGAGGAAATCCAGCTGGATGGGGGTAAATCCCGTATATCCGTCCAGATAAAAGGTTCCCTCCTCAAGCATCTTCGAGGAAGGAACAAGGTCTTTAAGCACATCCAGGATCTGGCCCGCCACCATGAAATGGTCCCGGATGCTTTCACTGAACCAGAAAAAGATCTTTGAGAGTTCCTGACATTTATCCCTGAGTCCCGGATAGTCCTCCAGGGACAGGCAGACCTCCTCCAGGCCGGAGGGAGTCACCCCGTAATTAATGAATTCCATCAGCATGGATTTCATCTCATCCAGGAAGCCGGGAAGTTTGAGGGAGGGCCGGAAAAAGACCAGGTCCTCCTGATGCTCCATCAGGACCTTCTTCAGGATCATGGCCACCCCCAGATCCTCCAGGATCCGGGCGGGCTGATAGCCGCATTCATCAAAGACCCGGTAAGCCAGCCTGTGGAAGCTCAGGATATCGATGTTGGAGAAGGCATGGCGGGGGTGTCTTTCCAGCATCTGTCTCTGCATCTCCAGGGAAAACTGTTCCGGGACCAGGACATAATACTGGCGGGAAGGGTGGGCCAGGGCTTCCCTGACCACTTCCTGCATGAGATATTCTGTTTTCCCCTGACCGCTTCCGCCCAGGATCAGCTGAAGTGCCATATGATCACCCCTTATCTAGTCTTCCCAATGTAACAGGGCATCTCTGAGTACGTCCAGCAGGTCCTCCTCGGGAACCTTCCGGACGATCTCTCCCTTCCGGATGAGAAGTCCTTCCTTTTCTCCCCCGGCAATGCCGATATCCGCTTCCCTCGCCTCTCCGGGCCCGTTGACCACGCAGCCCATCACGGCGACTTTTATGTTCAGGTGGCTGAATTCAGCCGCCATTTTTTCCACTTCATTTGCCAGGCCGATCAGGTCGATCCTGGTCCTTCCGCAGGTGGGGCAGGACACCACTTCCACGCCTCCCGTCCGCAGACCCAGAGTCCTCAGGATGAGTTTGGCCGAAGCGATCTCGTTGACCGGATCGCCGGTGAGGGAAACCCGGATGGTATCCCCGATGCCCTGGTAGAGAATGATCCCCAGTCCCAGGGCTGACTTGATATTGCCGGAGAATACGGTTCCGGCTTCAGTGATGCCCACATGGATGGGATAGGCACATTTCGGTGCAAGAAGTTCGTGGGCTTTTGCACACATGAGGACATCCGATGATTTGATGCTGACCACAAGGTTGTCATATCCCATATCCTCGATCAGCGCGATCTTGTCCAGGGCACTTTCCACCAGGCCTTCGGCCGTTACTTTCCCGTATTTGTCGATCAGATTCTTCTCCAGGTCAGACAGATAGTAGTCACCG
>CAJGDH010000230.1 GCA_904502145.1 uncultured Eubacterium sp. | reverse complement strand
CGAACGACCTCCTTCCCAATGTTTTCTTCAAAATTTATAACGGGTTTTACTTCCGTTTGTGCGGCACAGAGAAATCTTTTTTCATTTATTTGTTTATATAATGATTGTTTTTACTTAAGTCAAGTTATCAAGTAAGATTTAATTTGAATCAGACAAACCGGGTAAAAAGAAAAACCCCGTGAGTGTCTAATATAGTCACTCACGGGGTTTTCCTCCAATCGAGGCGACGGGACTCGTCTCGCCTCCCGGCTCGGTCCGTGCTCCTGCTTCGCAGGGTCGTCCACCGGACGACCGCACCCCACGACCTCTACTGCGTTGGTTTTTGAGTATCTGTGGTTTCAGGACGCAGAGACCATAGATTAAAATACGTTGGTTCGATTAAAAAAAGGAGCATCAAATGATGCTCCTTTTTTAATCGAGGCGACGGGACTCGAACCCACGGCCTCTGCGTCCCGAACGCAGCGCTCTACCAAACTGAGCCACGCCTCGATACCTTATATAAGATATCATCGAGGTCTGATAAAGTCAAGTTTTATTTCGATGTTTCTTAAAAGATTGCTGAAATAGTGCCCCCATATTTCTTATATCCTCTTCACTCCCGAAAGAAATTCTTTATAATTTCATCTGTTTTTCTTTATGTTTAATTAACACATAAAAAAGAATTATCTTATATACTAAAACCGTCAAAACAAAGTGTTTTGATGATTTTCATACTTTTCTCTCTAAATAAAAATGCCGGTCACCAGGACCGGCGTTTTTATTTTATCTGATCATGTTCGTTTTTCAGACCTTCTCCGGATGGCGAGGATTATTCCCAGAAGGGCAAGGCCTGCGATGGCAAGCTGTCTGGCCGGGTGGGTATTGTCTCCTGTCTTCGGATAGGAGCCCGGATAGCCTGGTTTGCTTACCGCCGGTGCTTTCGTTTTCTTCAGCTTGATGGAATCCCGGTCCCTCATCTCCTCCGTCCCCGGAATATTGCTTCCGTCCACGTTGGACCCCTCTACTTTGGCTTCATTTTCGAGGCTGTTCACTTTATCGATCTCGTCCATAACCCTGCATTCATAGATGAGTTCCACGGAATCTCCCGGAAGGAGCCGGTCCAGCTTAAGCTGATCCCTGCCTGCTTCGGTCACGGTAACGCTGTTATTCTTTGTGGTTGTGAGGGTTTCCCCATCTTTCTGCCTGAATCCGATAGGGGTTACGTAGTCAAGAAGTCCGGAAGAAGGCAGTTCGGTGACTGTGATGTCCCTGGCAGAACCTTTTCCTGTATTGCTTACGGTAAGGGTAAAGAGGACAGTATCTCCCGCCTGGTATGCCGCAGCCTTTTTCCTGCCTTCATATCTCCCGTTTTTCAGTGTGACCCCTTTCGTCCTGTCCGCCAGTTTGGCGATGGTCAGGAGAGGTACACCGACCACGAGGCTGTCGCTGTCCTCCATCTCGGGAGTCTGAGGGATTGATTTAAAGGTCTCTCTCCCGGTCTGGTATTCCGCGGAAACCTTTACCGTATTCTTCAGGTCCTTTCCCGCCGGAGCTCCGCTCCTGATCTTTGCTTTGAGATGGAGTTCCACACTGTCCCCTGGCATGAGGTAGTCAAGCAGGAGGGCATAGCTTCCCTCCTCACCATCCATGCTGACCGCATGGATTTCCTGCCCCAGTGATGTGGGGTATGTTCCTTCAGGGAAGCTGAGGGAATCTTTCACAAAAACATCTGCCAGCTTTTCCGCCGGAAGATCTTCCACCCGGATCTGATAGAGCTCTGCTGTCCCGGAGTTGGTCACGGTGATGGTATAATCCACATCTTCCCCATACTCATAGACTCCTTCCTTCTTCTTGCCCTCATAACGTCCTTCCTTGAGAGCTGCCCCTGTGGTCTTATCCGCGATCTTGGCCACTTTCAGGCCGGGGGTACCCGGTATATTGATCTTATCCTGATCCTCTGTCAGGGGTCTGCCTTCGTCATCCACCAGATCTTCTGTCGGAACCTCAAGGTATTCCGGTTCCGTCTCTTCCCCCTGCCGCACATTATACTCAGCGGAAAGAGCCACATTATTCTCCAGGTCGTAGATATTGGCTACCTCGTCGGTCAGCCTGACCACAAGGTGAACATCCACGGAATCCCCCGCAGCCAGATGATCAAGTACAAAGAGCGCAGGGTCTTCCTTGTCGGTCTTTCCCTGAATCTTACTGCCGCCTGCGGACAGGAGATAGCCTTCCCTGGGAATCTCATAGCGGATGGAATCCTCCCGGACAAAGTCTTTCAGGGCATAACCCTGGTCTTCACTGATACTGTCCATGTTTTCCCGGAGTTTGAGGTTATAGAGGTCCGTATTGCCGGTGTTGGTCACCGTGATGGTATAATCCACATTTTCTCCGGCAGTATATCCTCCCGCAACCTTCTCCTGAACATAACGGCCGGTTTCTTTATTCATTTTTACTGCCTGACCTTCCTGATTGAGAGTGCGGTCCGCCAGTTTGGCAACGGCCATGGACGGTTTCATTTTCGGATTGGTCAGAGTGGTCCGGTACAGGATTACCGGTTCTTTAATCTCGGAGGAATAATCCAGACTGATCCGGCGGGGCTCAGGGCTGACAAGATATCCTTTGGCTCCCTCCGTCTCATCCACCAGGTACTCTCCTACATACAGCTCATGGCCTTCCGTGGACTCCGCGATACCTTCACTGTCTGTTATGATGGTATCCGCAACGGTTCCTTTTGCCGTCAGAAGGGAACCGGCTTTGCCGTCCTTTCTGTCGGATGCCCAGGGGGCATAGATATCCTCGGCTGCTTTTACGCGGAAGGTGACATTAGAAAGAAGAGTTCCGTCACCCCCCTTCTTCTTCAGTTCCAGCCTGACTTTCTGCAGGTCATTCTCAAACGTATGGGAGGATTCCCTTGTATCCACTCCCATGATAAATGTCCAGGGAACCCGGTCCGGGAGGCAGCCGGCCGGAGCTTTGATCTCCACCACCCGGTAGCGTCCCAGATTGTCCATGGTATTCATGAATCTTTTCGCGTTGTGATAATAAGGATTTCCGTCACCATCCGTTCCCGGAGTGAGGGTCATCAGGGTGAGATACTGCTCATCTTTCTGCGACCATTCCTGCAGTTTGAATTCGGCTCCGGAGAGAATCTCCTCCGTATCACTGCTTTTTATATAGACTTTAACGGAATTCTTCTCCTGCACAGATGTGGCACGGACATATCCAGTGTCCCGGGGAAGGCTTATGCTCCCGG
>CAJGDH010000229.1 GCA_904502145.1 uncultured Eubacterium sp. | reverse complement strand
GAAAGTGACCATCACCAACTATCCGGAAGGACAGATCGAATATCTGGATGTGGAAAACAATAAAGAGAACGAAGAACTGGGCATAAGGAAGGTTCCCTTTGGCAGGGAGCTTTATATCGAGCGGGACGATTTCATGATCGATCCCCCGAAGAAATATTTCCGCCTCTATCCGGGTAATGAAGTCCGCCTGATGAATGCCTATTTCGTGACCTGTACGGATTACAGGACCGATGATGAAGGCAGAGTCACGGAGATCTTCTGTACCTATGATCCGGAAACCAAGAGCGGCAGCGGTTTCACCGGCCGCAAGGTTAAGGGAACCATCCACTGGGTATGTGCCTCCGAATGTGTGGACGCCGAAGTCCGCCTTTATGAGAATATCGTGGACGAGGAGAAGGGGGTTTACAATGAGGACGGCAGCCTCAACCTCAATCCCAATTCCCTGACCGTGCTCAGCCATTGTAAACTGGAGACCAATTTAAAAGGCTGTAAGCCTTATGACAGCTTCCAGTTTGTCCGCCAGGGTTATTTCTGCTGTGACGCAAAAGACAGCAGGGAAGATGCGCCGGTATTCAACCGGATCGTCTCCCTGAAGAGTTCCTACAAACCAAAATAAAGGGAATCCTTTTTTAAAGGTTGATCCCTGCCCCTGCGGGGCAACGGAATTAATGGATATGATCAGCGGTCTGTAGGAAAAAGGCCGCTGATTCTCTTATTTCGCTTACTTTTACGATAAAAAGTGATAATTCGGTAAAAATTCATTGATTCTAAAAAGAAAATGAGATAAACTAGATTAATGTTCAGTAAGGTGCATGGGTGCCTTCATTATATTAAGGAGAAAGGAAAACAAGATATGGCTTATCAGATCGGAGTGATCCGCGGCGACGGCATCGGGCCGGAGATCGTTGCGGAAGCGATTAAGGTTTTGGACAAGGTTGCAGAGAAATACGGACAGGTATTTGAGTATACCGAGATCCTGCTGGGTGGAGCATCCATCGATGTTCATGGTGTACCTCTGACGGAGGAAGCACTGAAAACCGCAGGGGAGATGGACGCTGTCCTTATGGGTTCCATCGGCGGAGATACCACCACGAATCCCTGGTATAAACTTCCTGCAGACAGAAGGCCTGAAGCCGGTCTCCTTAAGATAAGGAAGGGGCTCAACCTTTTTGCCAACTTAAGACCGGCCTACCTCTATGATGAACTGAAGGAGGCCTGCCCCCTGAGAAACGATATCATCGGGGACGGTTTTGACTTTGTGGTCATGAGGGAGCTTACCTCCGGTCTTTATTTCGGAGAACGCTATACAAAAGAGATCGACGGCGTGATGACTGCTGTCGACACTTTAAAATATGATGAAAACGAGATCAGACGGATCGCGGTACGTGGATTCGATATCGCCATGAAGCGCCGGAAAAAGGTAACCAGCGTGGACAAGGCCAACGTCCTTGATTCTTCCAGGCTCTGGAGAAAGGTGGTCGCCCAGGTGGCGGAGGACTATCCGGAAGTGGAGCTGGAAAATATGCTGGTGGACAACGCCGCCATGCAGCTTGTCCGTGATCCCGGACAGTTTGACGTCATCCTCACCGAGAACATGTTCGGCGATATCCTGTCCGACGAAGCCAGTATGGTGACCGGATCCATCGGTATGCTTTCCTCTGCAAGTCTCAATGAGACCGCCTTCGGCCTCTATGAGCCGAGCCACGGTTCCGCTCCGGACATCGCAGGTAAGGGGATTGCCAACCCCATTGCCACCATCCTTTCCGCGGCTATGATGCTCCGCTACTCCCTCAACCTGGATGCGGCGGCAGACGATATCGAGGCAGCGGTAAAGAAAGTCCTTCAGGACGGATACCGCACCGTGGATATCATGTCAGAAGGAATGACCCGCGTGGGTACCGTCCGGATGGGTGACCTGATCACCGAGAGAATTTGAAGATAAATGTTCGTTCAGACCATTCAGTATAGAAGAGGAGGAAAGATTAATGAAGAGTGATGTTGTAAAGAAAGGGATGCAGGCAGCGCCTTCCCGTTCATTGTTTAACGCATTGGGATATACCAGGGAAGAGATGGACAGACCTCTGGTAGGTATCGTCTGTTCCTACAACGAGATCGTTCCCGGGCACATGAACCTGGATAAGATTACGGAAGCAGTGAAGATCGGTGTTGCCATGGCAGGCGGAACCCCCATCGTTTTCCCGGCCATCGCCGTATGCGACGGTATCGCCATGGGCCACATCGGGATGAAATATTCCCTGGTCACCAGAGAACTCATCGCCGACTCCACCGAATGTATGGCCAAGGCTCACCAGTTTGACGCTCTGGTGATGATCCCCAACTGTGACAAGAACGTTCCGGGACTTCTGATGGCGGCAGCCAGGATCAATGTCCCCACAGTGTTCGTCAGCGGCGGCCCCATGCTTGCCGGTCATGTAGACGGCTGCAAGAGGAGCCTTTCTTCCATGTTCGAGGCGGTGGGATCCTACGAAGCCGGCCTGATGTCCGAGGAAAAAGTAAATGAATATGTAGAAAAAATCTGTCCTACCTGCGGTTCCTGCTCGGGTATGTATACCGCCAATTCCATGAACTGTATGACGGAAGCCATCGGTATGGGTCTTCGCGGCAACGGTACCATCCCGGCTGTCTATTCCGACAGGATCCGTCTTGCCAAGCATGCCGGAATGCAGGTTATGGAAATGTTCAGAAGAAATATCCGTCCCAGCGATATCATGACAAAGGAAGCCTTCCTCAACTGTCTGACCGTGGATATGGCACTGGGATGCTCCACCAATACCATGCTCCATCTTCCCGCCATCGCCCATGAGGCAGGTGTGGACCTGAACATGGAGATCGCGAACGAGATCAGCAAAAAGACACCGAATCTCTGTCATCTGGCACCGGCAGGCCCCACCTATATGGAGGACCTCAATGAAGCCGGCGGTGTCTATGCCGTGATGAATGAATTGAGTAAGAAAGGCCTCCTGAATGAGGACCTGATCACCGTCACCGGAAAGACAGTGGGAGAGAATATCAAGGATGCCGTGAACTTAAATCCTGAGGTTATCCGTCCCATCGACAATCCTTATATGGCCTCCGGCGGGATCGCTGTCCTGAAAGGCAACCTGGCTCCGGATACCGGTATCGTGAAACAGTCCGCTGTTGTTCCCGAGATGATGGTACATGAAGGACCTGCCCGTGTATTTGACTGTGAAGAAGATGCCATCGAAGCCATCAAGGGCGG
>CAJGDH010000228.1 GCA_904502145.1 uncultured Eubacterium sp. | reverse complement strand
TGTATGTGGGAGTGATGACCATCATTAACTCTGTCCGGGATATCGCCAATCTGCCCATTCAGGGTCTGACCAGCGGGGCACAGCCTGTCCTGGGCTTCAACTACGGAGCAAAGCAGCCGGAAAGGGTCAGATCGGGAATCCGTTTTATGGGCTTTCTGGGAGTGGGATACACCGTCATATTCTGGGGTGTGATCCTCCTGTTCCCCCATGTTTTCCTGGGGATATTTACTTCGGATCCCAGGATACTGGATCTGGGCATCCATGCACTTAAGATCTATTTCTTCGGATTTTGTTTTATGGCTTTCCAGTTTACCGGCCAGTCAACCTTCACCGGTCTGGGCTTCTCGAAAAGGGCGATCTTCTTCTCCCTGTTCAGGAAGGCGATCATCGTGGTTCCCCTCACCATACTCCTGCCCCTGACCTTCCTGGGTGTGGACGGAGTGTTCTGGGCGGAGCCGGTCTCCAACCTGATCGGAGGCTCAGCCTGCTTTATTACCATGTATTTCACCGTATACCGAAAGCTGGGAAAGGAGGGATAACCATGACAGATATGGAGATGGCGCTCATTATCGCGCAGAAAGTCCGTGAAGCCGGCGGACAAAGCTATTTTGTGGGCGGATATGTCCGCGACCGGGTCATGGGGATCGACAATAAGGATATCGACCTGGAGATCCATGGTATCCAGCCGGAAAAACTGGCGGAGATCCTGGACGGCCTGGGGGAAAGAATACAGATCGGCTCCAGCTTCGGGGTGTACGGACTCAAAGGTTATGGCCTGGATATCGCCATGCCCAGAAAAGAACGGGCTACCGGTATGGGGCATAAGGATTTTGAGGTTTTTGTGGACCCCTTCCTGGGTACAGAGAAGGCAGCTCAAAGAAGAGATTTTACCATAAATGCACTGATGCAGAATGTCCTGACCGGGGAGATCGTGGACCATTTTTCCGGCCTGTCTGACCTGGAGGAAGGACTGATCCGCCATGTGAAGGATGAGACTTTCGTGGAGGATCCCTTACGCCTTTTCCGCGGGGCCCAGTTTGCTGCCCGCTTCCGCTTCCGGATCGCTCCCGAAACCCGGGAATTATGCGGGAAGATGGATGTGTCCGCCCTGTCCGGGGAACGGGTATTTGACGAGATGAAAAAGGCTCTCTTAAAGGCCGGAACGCCATCCGTCTTTTTTGAGGAGCTCAGGAAAATGGGGCAGCTTACTGTCTGGTTTCCTGAGGCCGAGCAGATGATCGGCGTGGAGCAGAATCCCGCATATCATCAGGAGGGGGACGTCTGGACCCACACCATGATGGTCATTGACGAGGCGGCAGGGCGCAGGACTGCGGTCAGGCAGCCTCTGGGCTTTATGCTCGCCGCCCTGTGCCATGATTTCGGAAAGATCGTCGCTACGGAGAAGATCGACGGCCGGCTCTGTGCCTATGACCATGAACGTAAGGGCCTCTCCCTGGTCAGCAGTTTTCTGAACCGCCTGACCTCGGAGAAGCAGATCATCGATTACGTCATGAATATGGTGGAGCTCCATATGAAGCCCCATGCCATGGCAAGGGACAATGCCGGGATAAAGAAGACCAACAGAATGTTTGATCAGGCGGTGGAGCCCTTCGACCTTATTCAGCTGGCGGAGGCGGATATCCTGTCCTCCCATGGGACCGGTGGTCCTGTCAGCGAGGAAGATTTTCTGATGGAGAGGCTTTCCGTCTATGAAGAATATATGGCAAGGCCCTACGTGATGGGAAGAGACCTGGTCGAGGCAGGGCTGAAGCCGGACAAAGACTTTCATGAGCTGCTGGAATACGGGCATAAACTGCGCCTTGCCGGTGTGGATAAGGAATCTGCTTTGAAGCAGGTCCTGGCCTACGGCAGGAATAGAGAAAAAGACAAAAAGGAATGAGGATCAGATGGAGAGAAATGAAGTTGTTCTGGTAGATATGTTTGACCGGGAAACCGGCATAGAGGAGAAGATGCAGGCCCACAGGCAGGGGCATCTGCACCGTGCGTTTTCCGTCTTCCTCTACCGGGGGGACAGGATCCTCCTCCAGAAGAGGGCAAGGGAGAAATACCATTGCGGAGGATTGTGGACCAACACCTGCTGTTCCCATCCGGGCCCGGGGGAGGATGTGGAGAAGTCCGCCCGGGAGAGGCTTGAGGAGGAGATGGGGATCAGTATTCCCCGCCTTACGGAAATCTGCTCCTTTGTCTATCGAGCGAAGTTTGGCAACGGTATCACCGAGTTTGAGTATGATCATATCTTCGCTGCCCCCTGCTCCAAAGATCCGGAGCCTGATCTTTCGGAGGTGGAGGACTGGTGCTGGATCGGGATCCCTGAGCTCATGGCCCGGGTGGAGAAGGAACCTCATCTGTTTACCCCCTGGTTTATCACCGCGCTGAAACCGGTGTCCGAATATATCTGAAATGCTTCGGAAGCAAGTGTTGACTATTGATTCCTGTTTCCCGCAGGAGTACAATATTCACATAGAAACTGTTGACCAAAGCACCATTAACCGGAAAGAAGGGGAGAACATGAAAATATTCAAAGAGTTTAAAGACTTTGCCATGCGGGGCAATGTGATGGACATGGCTGTCGGCGTTATCATCGGCGGTGCCTTCGGAAAGATCGTCACCTCTCTGGTGGATGATATCATTATGCCGATCATCGGCTCCATCACCGGAGGAATTGATTTTACTTCGCTCAGCGCAAAGGTTGGGGAAGCATCCATCAATTACGGTATTTTCATTCAGAACATCGTTGATTTCCTGATCGTGGCTTTCTGTATCTTTATGATGGTCAAAGCCATCAATGCCGCATCCCTCAAGCTGAAGGATGAGGAAGTGGTGGAAGAGGCACCGGAAGAGCCTGCAGGTCCCACACAGGAAGAGCTGCTTACCGAGATCAGGGATCTCCTGAAAGATAAATAAAAACAGCAAAAGCAGATCGTATTTTACGAACCGGGGCTGCCGCTTATCGCGGCAGCTCTTTTTTTATTTACGAGAGATACCGTTTCCTGTGAAGTGAAAACCCTCCGGGGGAGCAGATCGGAAAACTTCGGAAAAAAATGATGATCAGTATTGACAAAAGGGAAAACATAGTATATAAGTGTGTTAAGACAATTAGTACACTTAATACGATTAGTACAGTACAGATCAAAGGGGGGATGTTTGTCCATGATGCTGCTGGATTATAATGATAAGCGACCGATCTATGAACAGATCGTGGAAAAACTGACCGGCCTGAT
>CAJGDH010000227.1 GCA_904502145.1 uncultured Eubacterium sp. | reverse complement strand
GTTGAGCTCGCCATCGTAGATAACGAGTCCGATAACTCCAAGGCTGTTACCGCTGCACAGAACCTGGTGTCCCAGAACGTATCCATCGTTCTCGGCTCCTACGGCTCCAGCGTATCCATCGCTGCTGCCGACGTATTTGCTGACGCAGGTATGCCTGCTGTAGGTGTTACCTGTACCAATCCTCAGGTAACTGCTGACTGCGAGCAGTACTTCAGGATCTGTTTCCTGGATCCTTTCCAGGGCACGGTTCTTGCAAACTATGCATTTGAGAACGGCATGAAGAAGGCATACTGCCTCTCCAAGCTGGGCGACGACTATTCCGTAGGTCTGGTCAACTACTTCGTAGAGGCATTCAAGGGTCTCGGCGGTGAAGTGGTTGAGGAGCAGTTCCCGGATAAGAACTCCGACTTTACTTCCTACGTAGCAAATGCAAAGAAAGCCGGCTGTGATGTATTCTTCAGCCCGGTTTCCACAGAAGCTGCAGCTCTGATCATCGACCAGGCTGAGGCTCAGTCTCTGGGAATGCCCATCCTTGCAGGCGATACCTGGGATTCCAACGTTATCACAGGCGCTGCAAAGGGCAAGAACGTAGAGATCGTTGTTACTACCTTCTATCAGGAAGGTGGAAATCCTGAATTCGACGAAGGTATCAAGGCCTGGTTCGAAGAGGACAAAGACGCCAAGACAAACAACGGCGGCAACACAGACCTGGCTGCAGTTACAGCCATGGGATATGACGCATATTTCGTAGCTCTTGAAGCTCTCAAGGCAGCCGGTTCCACCGATCCTGCAGACGTGCTTGCAGCACTTCCGGATCTTCAGGTAAGCGGACTTGTCTGCGGTGATGTTTCCTTCAATGAGACAGGTGATGCCAACAAGACAGAGGCATTCGTCAAGAAGTGCAACACCGAGACCGGTGCATGGGAATTCCTCAAGAAACAGACAGCAGAATAAGCGCTTTTTTGCTGACAGATTAATCACTGAATCTACGGGAAGCCTCGAGGGGCTTCCCGCACTTATTATTGAGAAAGAAAAGTATTATGGGATTATTACATACATGGCTACCTTATATTCTGGCAGGAATCGCCGTCGGCGGGCAGTACGCCCTGATCGCTATCGGATATACCATGGTTTACGGTATCTTAAGGCTGATCAACTTTGCCCACGGTGATGTTTTCATGTGGTCCGGACTGATCATGGTCTATCTGTCCACCGTCCTGCCTTTATGGGCCTCCGTGATCGTCGTCATTATCTTCGCCATCATTCTGGGCACCACCATTGAGAGAGTCGCCTACCGGCCTCTCCGGTCGGCCCCGCGTATGTCCATCATGATCTCCGCTATCGGCGTATCCTATCTTCTGCAGAATTTCGCCCTCTACATCACAGGCGGTCTGACCAAGACATACCCCAATATCAGCTGGCTTCAGAAGACGGTGTCCATCGGTACGGCCACGACCAAGATGGTAACCCTGATTACCCCCATCCTGACCATCGTCCTTGTCTTCCTTCTGGTCATGCTTATCAGACATACCAAGATCGGTATGGCGATGCGTGCGGTTTTCAGGGACTTTGAGACATCCTCCCTCATGGGAATTGACATCAACAGGGTAATCACCGTTACATTTATTATCGGATGCGGACTTGCTGCCATCGGGTCCGTCCTCTACTTCTCCAATTACACCGGTATCAACCCCATGTCCGGGGCTATGCCGGGTCTTAAAGCATTCGTCGCCGCCGTATTCGGCGGGATCGGTTCCGTACCCGGAGCTGTTGTGGGTGCCTTCGTTATCGGTATCTGCGAAAACCTGATCAAAGGTGCCGGATGGACAACCTTCTCGGATGCCTTCACATTTGTCCTTCTCATCGTTATCCTGATGGTCAAACCTACAGGTCTTTTCGGCGAGAAGAATCTGGACAAGGTATAGGAAGGAGGGCATCATGGAAGTTAAACTCAGTAAAAATACACGTATTGTCCTCTCCGTCATCGCCCTTGTCCTGTTCCTGGTCCTGGTATATGTGGGAGATAAGATGATCCCTCCGGGATCAAGCATGAAGATGCTGATCACCGTGATCGAGAAGGGATCGATCTTCGCCCTGGTGGCGGCCTCCATGAACCTCCTGAACGGTTTTACGGGACTTTTCTCCCTGGGTCAGGCGGGTTTCATGCTGATCGGTGCCTACACCTACTCGATCTTTACCATACCTGCCGGTTCCCACGACAAGGTATACCAGTATTTCAACGGCGGAATCATCAAATGGTCCATCGTGGAGATCCTGGAGAATAAACTTGGTATCGTGGGCCATTATCTGGGCATATTTATCCCCATGATCATGGCCGGCCTTCTGGTGGCCTTCATCGGTTTCCTCATCGGCATCCCTGTCCTGAGGCTCAAATCCGACTATCTGGCCATCGCGACCCTGGGCTTTGCCGAGATCATCCGTGCCTTCTTCCAGTGGAATACACTGGGGCCGGTGACCAACGGGTCCAACGTACTTAGAAAATATACTACCTACGGTAATGCGATCTTCCCTGTGGCTGTGGCGGGCATATGTATCGCCATCATCCTGCTCCTGATCAATTCCACCTACGGCAGGGCCTTCCGGGCCATCCGTGATGATGAGATCGCGGCGGAAGCCATGGGAGTCAACCTTTTCAAACACAAGGAATTGTCCTTTGTCATCTCCTCATTCTTTGCCGGGATCAGCGGTGTTCTTCTGGCCATGTTCCAGACCACCATCTCCGCCACTCCGTTTACCACGGTAATGACCTATGAGATTCTTCTCATCGTGGTCATCGGCGGAATCGGCTCTATCACCGGCTCCATCATCGGTGCCTTCCTCTTTACGGCGGCTTCCGAGTGGTGGCTGAGGGGTCTCGATGCCGGTAAATGGCTGGGCATCTCCTCCGGTCTTATGCGTCCGGGCTTCCGTAAGGTCGTCTTCGCCATCCTGATCATGCTTATCGTGCTTTTCTACTCCCGTGGTATCATGGGTGACAGAGAGTTCAGCTGGGACGGCTTCGTGACCTGGTGGAAGAAACGCCCGGCAGCCATCAAGGGCTGGCCCGCAAAACGCAGGGCGGCCAGGGCAGCCAAACGGGAAGAGATTGCAGGAAAGATGGCAGCCAGAGCCAAAGGAAGACAAGCGAAGAAGGACAACGAGGAGCGAAAAGCCTCCGGAGAATCTTTATTTACCCCGCTTCCTGTGGCAGATCATGTTATCGTATTCGATAAGGAGGGCGAGTG
>CAJGDH010000226.1 GCA_904502145.1 uncultured Eubacterium sp. | reverse complement strand
TACCGTCGTGATCAACGGCTTCTCCAAAGCATTTGCCATGACAGGTTGGAGACTGGGATATGCCGTGGGACCGGAGCTCATCCTGAAACAGATGACCAAGATCCATCAGTTCTGTATTATGGCGGCCCCCACCACCAGCCAGTATGCCGGAGTGGAAGCCCTGAACAACGGGGATGATGATGCCGCCATGATGAGGCAGTCCTATGATCAGCGGAGGAACTATCTTCTGGGAAGATTCAGGGAGATCGGACTCAGCTGTTTTGAACCCCACGGAGCCTTCTATATGTTCCCCTGTATCAAGGAGTTCGGTATGTCTTCGGAGGAATTCGCCGGGGAACTGCTCAAGGCCGAGGAAGTGGCCATCGTTCCCGGGACGGCTTTCGGGGACTGCGGGGAAGGTTTCCTGCGTGTCTCCTATGCCTATTCTATCGAGGAACTGAAAGAAGCCATGGAAAGGATCGAGCGGTTCATTCAGAAACTTCGCGCGAAAAAGAGCTGACCTATGGTGAATATTGTATTGCTGGAACCGGAGATCCCTGCCAATACCGGGAACATCGGCAGGACCTGTGTGGCCACCGGAAGTGTGCTCCACCTGATCGAGCCCCTGGGATTTCAGATCAACGACAAGATGCTCAAACGGTCGGGACTGGATTACTGGCATATGCTGGACGTCCGCCGCTATGTGAATTTTGAAGATTTCCTGGAGAAGAATCCCGGAGCAAAGATATATATGGCCACCACCAAGGCAAGACAGGTCTACACGGATGTCAGCTACGAGGACGGATGCTACATTATGTTCGGCAAAGAGAGTGCCGGCATACCGGAGGAGATCCTGCTGGATCACCGGGACACCTGTATCCGTATCCCCATGCTGGAGGAGATCCGTTCCCTGAACCTGGGGAATTCCGTGGCCATCGTGTGCTACGAAGCCCTGCGCCAGCAGGGGTTTAAAGATTTTCAGCTGCAGGGGCAGCTGCATCGTCATAAATGGTGAAGCCTTTCGGGCCGGACATATCCGACCATAACCGGGGATACCTATGGTGGTACCCATGGATAGGGTTGGATATGTTCGGCCTTTTTATGAATGGAAGATAATGAAAAGCCTGCATCTTCACAGGTTATGCCGGTGAAGATGCAGGCTTCTGTTTTGATAATTACTTTTAAAATTATATTCTTATTTGAATGTGACGATGGTTACCCCGGCGTCGCCCTCGCCGAATTCCGCCAGTTTGAAGCTCTTGACGAAATTCTGGTGCCTGAGGTATTCGTGGATGCCCTTGCGGAGGGCTCCGGTGCCTTTTCCGTGGACCACACGGACGGAAGTCAGTCCCGCGATCATGGCATCATCCAGGTATTTCTCCAGTTTGAAGACGGCTTCGTCCACCGTGAGACCCAGCAGATTGATCTCCGGGCGGATGGTGGCAGATTTGTTGATGCTGTAACGGTCCCCGGTGGAAGCGGGTTTCCTGTCTTCCTTTGGTTTTTCCCTGAGTTCCAGATTCTTATAATTCACGTTGGAACTGAGGAAGCCCATCTGGATCAGAAGATCCCCGTTTTTGTTGGCCGGTTTTACTACCGTACCCTCCAGGTTAAGACTGGTGACAAAGACGGTATCCCCCACTTTGAAGTCTTCGGGATCAAGGATCCTGGAGGCTGTTTTTGTTTTGTAGGCCAGCTGTTTCTCCAGCTGGTTCATCCGGTTGCGCAGGTCACTGCGGCGGGATTCCATCTTCCGGGTATTGTCCTGCTGGGGATGTTTGGCCCAGGCGGTATATTTGCGGATGGAATCATCTGCCATCTCCTTGGCATCAGAGACGATCTTCAACGCTTCCTCCCTGGCATCCCGGAGCATTTTGGCCCGTTTCTCCTTGATGTCATCCTGGTTGTCCTTGAGCTGTGATTTAAGGGATTCGATCTCCTGACGGGTTTTCTCCAGCTCGGCCTGCTCCTTCTCCAGCTCAGCCTTATTTTTTTCCAGTTCCGAGAGCATGGTCTCGAAATCCACAGCGGACACATCCAGCTGGGATGAGGCCTGGTCGATGATGTATTCCGGGAGCCCCAGTCTTCTTGAGATGGCAAATGCGTTGGATTTGCCCGGGATACCGATGAGGAGCCGGTAGGTGGGGGACAGGGTGTCCAGGTCGAATTCGCAGCAGCCGTTCTCCACGCCGGGAGTATTCATGGCATACATCTTGAGCTCAGCATAATGGGTGGTGGCCACCGTACAGATCCCCGCGGTATGGAGGTCATCCAGGATGGAAACGGCCAGGGCCGCACCCTCTGTGGGGTCCGTTCCCCCGCAGAGCTCGTCGAAGAGGACAAGGGAATCCGGCTGTGCCTCTTTGATGATGTGGATGATGTTGGTCATATGTGAAGAAAATGTACTTAAATTCAGTTCGATACTCTGCTCATCCCCGATGTCCGCGAAGATATCGGAGAAGACGGACAGCCTGGATCCTTCGAAGGCGGGTATATGGAGCCCTGCCTGGCCCATCAGCTGGAAGAGCCCGACGGTCTTTAAGGATACAGTCTTTCCGCCGGTATTGGGGCCGGTGATCAGCAGCATCCGGAAGTTCTCTCCCAGATAGATGTGGATAGGAACCACCGTTTTCGGATCCAGAAGGGGATGTCTTGCCTGCTTGAGGTCGATGATCCCCTGAGTATTGAAAACCGGTTCGGTTCCCATGTAATC
The DNA here is from genome assembly GCA_904502145.1 of uncultured Eubacterium sp. GTDB lineage: Bacteria > Bacillota > Clostridia > Lachnospirales > Lachnospiraceae > Anaerobutyricum. The sequence goes on along the minus strand of CAJGDH010000226.1, from coordinate 555 downwards.
CTTCGCATATTTTGCCTTGGCGAAAATGAAATCAAGGCGGGTGAGAATCTTCAGGTTTTCCTCCAGATCGCGGATATTGCCGGCAGTCTGAATGCTCAGATACTTGAGGATCCGCTCGATTTCTGCCTGCTCCTCGATATCCAGCTCCTTCAGCCGGTTATTGAGATTGACCACGGCCATGGGCTCGATAAACAAAGTGGATCCTGAGGAGGACTGATCATGGATCATCCCCTGGAAAGTACTCTTATATTCCGACTTGACCGGGACACAGTATCTTCCGTTTCGCATGGTGATCAGGGCATCCTGGAGGATGGTCCGGTTGCTCTGGGAATTGATGATGGAATTCAGTTTATTATGGATGGCAATATTGGTCTGCTTGACTTCCTTACGGATATCCTTAAGCTTTGCGGAAGCGTCATCACTGATCTCATCCGCCGACAGAATGCAGCGGGTGATCTCACGGTGAAGGAAATCCAGGGGTTCCAACAGATCGAAGTAGGATGCCAGGCAGTCAAATGAGAAGTCGTCCTCCTCAGTCTGACCGTACTCCTTTAC
>CAJGDH010000225.1 GCA_904502145.1 uncultured Eubacterium sp. | reverse complement strand
TCATCGGTACTATTGAGGAGTCCACGGCTTTCGAACCGGTGATCAACTCAGTGGAAGACTACTATGAGTATGCCTATGAACAGCAGAATTCCAGCGGAACGGTGATCATACCGGATGTGGACTGGAATATCATCATCGCTTATGATGAGCCCTATAATGCCAAACTCCTCGCCGCATCCACGGATGATATGAAAAATGTGGGAAAAGCGGCCCAGGAGATGATGAATGAGGGTGTCAGCAACAAAGAAGTCAAATACGCAGCCAAGGATATCAGCCAGACTGCAGCGGAGACGGAAGAACTCTCCTCCACCACCAACAAGCAGCTGATCTGGATTGCCAGTATCTCCCTTCTTGTAGGTGGAATCGGCGTAATGAACATCATGCTGGTATCCGTCACGGAACGTACCCGTGAGATCGGTCTGAAGAAGGCCATCGGTGCGAGGAAGAACCGCATCCTGGCCCAGTTCCTGACCGAGGCAGCGGTACTGACCAGCTTCGGAGGGATCATAGGTACCATTGCCGGTATTGCCATGGCTGAGATCATCGCCAAGGTGAGTGCGGTGCCTGTGGCCATCAGTGTTCCGGCGGCGATCATCGCCATCATCTTTTCCATGCTGATCGGGATCGTCTTCGGATTTATCCCTGCCGTTCAGGCAGCCAACCTTGATCCCATCGTGGCCCTCCGCCATGAATAAAGGGTTCGCGTAAATATTATATTCAACGCTTAATTAGACCAGTAATTAGACCATAAAAAAATGCCGTATCTTCGTGATACGGCATTTTTGCTTTTTTTCATCAGACCCGGTATTCCTCGGGAATATCCACCTCATCCCAGAAAGTAACCCCGTATTTCTTTGATGATCCCATCTTGATCCCGAATCCCAGAACATTGTCCGTGGAGCGGTCCAGCAGCATCAGGATGTATTTCACCGCTTCCTCATGCTTTTCGCCCACAACGTACACGTTGAAATTCTTGGTGTATTCACCTTTCAATACGGTAAATTCTCCCTTTTTCAGATGTTCATCTCTCTCAGGGATAAGTTTTGTCTGTTCTGATGTCATAATTGATGCCTCCTGTTAACTATTTCCTCTGTAATCTATATATCTGCTTCTCCGGTCTTTACATTTCCGGACAAGTGATCGTTGCTGTGATGGCGGACGTTGCCGCTGTGGCCGGTGAAGCCAGATAGATGCCTACTTTTGAAGTCCCCATTCTCCCCAGGAAGTTACGGTTGTTGGTGGCAACTACCTTCTCCCCGTCGGTCAGGATACCGCCGGCCCTTCCGCAGCAGAGGCCGCAGCCGGGCTGTGTGATGATACATCCCGCTTCAGCCAGGATCTTCATATATCCTGCCTCCACCGCGTCAATGTAGATCTTACGGCTGGCGGGGGTGACGATACATTTGCAGGCCACTTTCTTCCCTTTAAGGATCCCGGCGGCAACCGCCAGGTCCTCCAGACGCCCGTTGGTGCAGGAGCCGATAAATACCTGGTCGATACGGGTCCCTTCCACTTCGGAGACCGGGTGGATATTGTCCACCTGGGAGGGACAGGCACAGACAGGTACCAGATCTTCAGCCTTGTAGCAGATCACTTTCTCATAATCCGCGTCCTCATCCCCGTAGAGCCAGTCCACATCTTCCATACGGACTCCGGAGTATTCGCAGGTCTTTTCATCCGGTCTGAAGAGGCAGCACTTTGCCCCTGCTTCAATGGCCATATTGGCGATGGTCATGCGGGATGCGATGCTCATCCTGTCCACTGTGGATCCGGTGATCTCCAGAGACCGGTAGGTGGCTCCGTCGGCACGCAGGTCACCGATGATCCGGAGGATCACATCCTTGGAAGCGACATTTGCCGGCAGTTCTCCGTCGATGACAATCCTGATGGTCCTGGGAACACGTACCCACATCTCCCCGGTACCCAGGATGGAAGCCATCTCCGTATAGCCGATTCCCGAAGAGAAACAGCCTACACAGCCGTAGGTTGTGGTGTGGGAATCCGTACCGAAAACCACATCTCCGGGACCGGCGTAGCCTGCTTCCGTCATCAGCTGATGACAGATCCCGTCACGGCGGTGTACATTGACCAGTCCGTATTTTTCCACGAAGGCATCCCCGATCTGAAAATGCCTTACATCCTCCACGGCACTGGTGGGCACCAGATGATCGTAGATCAGGACGACCTTCTCCGGATCCCAGATCCTGGAGAAGCCCATCTCTTCGAATTTCTCCGCCACAAAGGGGATGAATATGTCATGGATCATGACCCGGTCCACATTGACCGTGACGATCTGCCCCGGTGCGATATGGTCAAGACCCGCATTCTTTTTGATTATTTTTTCGATCAGTGTATATCCCATCTTCAGTCCTCCCGGATCAGTCCGTTACGTTTCTGCATGGCCCTGACGAGACCCCCTGCATTGATGATGTCCATCAGATTGTCCGGCAGGGATGAGACAGGGTATCTCTCTCCTTCATACTCCAGATATTCCCCGGGACATACGGTGAGCATATCTCCCTCTTTGACCAGATCCTGGATCCGGTCGTTTTCGATGAGCAGAAGTCCGTTGTTGATGGAGTTGCGGAAGAAGATCCGCGCGTAGGATCTGGCGATCACACAGCGTACCTTCAGCGCCTTGATGATCTCCGGAGCCTGTTCCCTGGAGGAACCGCAGCCGAAATTCTTGCCTGCCACGATGATATCCCCTTCCCCGATCCGGGAAGCCAGGTCAGGCCTTAAAGGGGAGAAACCGTACTGTTTCATGTCTTCCACAGTGGGAAGTGCCAGGTACTCCGTGGGAATGATGATATCCGTGTCGATGTCATCCCCCAGTACCCAGACTTTACCGGTAAATGTATTCATATTTATACCCTCATATCTCTGATTATCAGTTTACAGATCTTCCGGACCGCAGATATAACCCTTGACTGCGGAAGCGGCGCAGACTGCGGCGTTGGCCATGTAGACCTTGGAACTGGGATCCCCGGCCCGCCCCTTGAAATTGCGGGTACCGGTGGAGATCAGGACCTCATCCTTGCCGATGACGCCCTGGCAGCTGCCCCAGCAGACGGAGCAGTTGGTGTTCATCACCATGGCTCCGGCTTTCATCAGGGTGGTGATGATGCCTTCCTCCAAAGCCCGGATATAAACTGCCTGGGAAGCGGGAGCGATGATGAAGCGGACGTTGGGATGAACCTGTCTTCCCTTCACCACTTCTGCGGCGAGCCTCAGATCCTCCAGTCTTC
>CAJGDH010000224.1 GCA_904502145.1 uncultured Eubacterium sp. | reverse complement strand
GAGATCTCCCTGGCACACCACGGCGTCCTGTTTCTCGATGAGTTCACGGAATACAAACAGGATATCCTGGAGATGCTCAGACTGCCTCTGGAGGAACATCGGATCATGATCGTAAGAAATGAAAGGACCATCACTTATCCTGCAGATTTTCTCTTGATTGCCGCCTCCAATCCCTGCCCCTGTGGCTATTATCCGGACCGGAAGATCTGCCGGTGCACTCCATGGCAGATACAGCGTTATCAGGGCAAACTGAGCGGTCCTGTTCTGGACCGTATGGATATGTTCGTCCGTTGTGACTCCATGGATTACAGGACATTTACAGGGGACAGTGATGAGATCTCCAGTGTCATGGTCCGCGCCAGGGTAATGGAAGCCTGGGAACGCCAGAAACGGCGGTTTCCCGGAGGGAGAGAGTACTTTAACGGCAGGATGGGAAGCGAAGATATACGTAGGTTCTGCAAGCTTACCGTGAAGGGAAACAGGCTCCTTGAGAGGGCTTTTGACGCATACCATCTTTCCGGAAGAAGCGTAAACCGTATTCTCAAGGTGGCCCGGACCATCGCGGACCTGGAAGGGAAAGAGGATATCTCCGTGGATCATCTGACGGAAGCCATTCTCTTCCGAAGATTTCTGCCGGACAGGAGACAGGAGGGATGACATGACTGAATATGACCGGGAATTCTACTGGTGCTGGTTCATGAACATAAAAGGCCTTGGCCCCCGGGGAAGAAGAAAGCTTATGGACAGATTCAGCCATCCTTCCGTCATCTATGAGACCCCCTTAAAAGATCTGTCGGATCTTCTGACAGAAAGTCAGATCACATCCCTCGATTCATCCAGAGAACCACAGCTTACGGAATCACACCTGCACCGCCTTAAAACAGAGGGTATCAGTTTTGTCCACTGGGAGTCGGACAGGTATCCTGCACGGTTTCGTGATCTGTATGATCCCCCTTACGGGTTTTATCTGAAAGGAAAGCTTCCGGATCCTTCCCGGCCTGCAGTGGCTGTGGTGGGTTCCCGCAATCCCAGCCCCTACGGACGTAAGATGGCCTCCGGGTATGCTTCTGAACTGGCTTCGCGGGGGATCGTCATCGTAAGCGGTATGGCTGCAGGCATTGATTCCGAAGCCCACAGGGCTGCCCTGGAAGCGTCCGGGGAGACCCTGGGAATTCTGGGTGGAGGGATCGACTCCATGTACCCCAGGGATAATTGGGATCTTTATCTTAAAATGTACCGGCAGGGAGGCATCATGTCGGAGTACCCCATGGGAGTCGCCAATAAAGCAGGACTCTTTCCCATGAGAAACCGTCTGATCAGCGGGATATCCGATGCCATTCTTGTGGTGGAGGCTGCGGAGAAAAGCGGGTCCCTGATCACGGCGGATCAGGGGATGGAACAAGGGAAGGATATCTACGCGATCCCGGGCAGGGTTACGGACCTGATGAGCAGGGGTTGCAATCATCTGATCGCCCAGGGTGCCCAGGTGGCGGAATCCCCCGATGTTCTGATCAGGGACCTCCTGGACCTTCTTTCCGGCAGGGAATCATCCGACCTGGAGAAAGGAAGCTGCCCGTCTGAACGCGGATTCAATGGAAGAGATCTGCCCCGTACTTCCGATGAACAGAAGATTCTTGATGTTCTCGATGAGATCGATCCGGTCAGTTTTGACCACATCCTTTCCCGGACGGGAATGGACCTGACAAAGCTTCAGCATCTGCTGGTCGAACTTGAAATGAAGGCGTTCGTTACACAAACAAGGCAGAATATGTACATAAGAAAAATATTCTAAAAAATATCTTGCATCCCCTCAGAATTTAGTGTATTATTGATGAAGTTTGCGATGCCGAAAGAAATTTACTGATGGGGGTACACACTCGATGTCTGATAATCTGGTTATTGTCGAATCACCGGCCAAGGCGAAAACAATCCAGAAATTTTTGGGAAAATCCTATAAAGTGATTGCTTCCAACGGCCATGTCCGCGATCTGCCGAAGAGCTCCCTCGGAGTATCACCCGAGAATGATTTCGAACCGAAATACATTACGATCCGGGGAAAGGGAGATATCCTGGCCCAGCTTAGAAAAGAGGTCAAGAAAGCGGATAAGATCTATCTTGCCACTGACCCTGACCGTGAGGGAGAGGCTATATCATGGCACCTTTACCATGCCCTGAAGCTTGAAGACAAAAACTGCCGCAGGATCACTTTTAACGAGATCACCAAAAACGCAGTCAAGTCTTCCATAAAGAATTCCAGGGAGATCGACATGGATCTGGTGGATGCACAGCAGGCAAGAAGGATCCTTGACAGGATCGTGGGATATAAGATCAGCCCCATTCTCTGGTCCAAGATCAAGAGGGGACTCAGTGCCGGACGCGTCCAGTCTGTTGCTCTCAGGATCATCAATGACCGTGAGAAAGAGATCGACGCCTTTATTCCTTCAGAATACTGGACTCTGACAGCAGACCTGTTCGTCGATCAGAGCAAAAAGACCATTGAGGCCCAGTTTATCGGTGACACTCACGGAAAGATCGATATCGGTAAAAGGGAGGAGATGGAAGAGCTTCTTTCCCATCTTGGCGACCAGACATACAAAGTCCTTTCCGTCCGCCAGGGGGTCAGGAAGAAAAAACCGCCCCTGCCATTTACTACAAGTACCCTTCAGCAGGATGCTGCGCACAAACTGAATATGTCTACCCAGAAGACCATGCGCCTGGCCCAGGAACTCTATGAGGGAGTCAATGTAAAAGGCAAAGGCAACATCGGTCTGATCACATATCTGCGTACGGATTCCGTCCGCATCTCTGAGGAGGCGGACAGGAACTGCCGTGAATATATACGCAGCCAATATGGAGAGAGATATCTTTCCGGGGAATCCGCACAGGTTAAATCCTCCGGAAAGATCCAGGATGCCCATGAGGCCATCCGGCCTACAGATGTTTCCATCAGCCCACAGTCTCTGAAGGACCAGCTGCCGAAAGACCTTTTCCGTCTTTATCAGCTGATCTGGTCCAGGTTTATGGCAAGCCGCATGGCTGAAGGGATTTTCGAAACCCTCAATATCAAGATCGGAGCCGGCAAGTATCGTTTCCAGATCACGGATTCCCATCTGCAGTTTGATGGTTTCCTGTCGGTCTATCATTGTGATGACAGCAAGTCCAGGAGCAATCCTCTGGTAAAGAAGTTCAGCAAGGATTCCGTTCTCACTTTGTCCGGGCTGAAGCCTGAACAGCATTTTACCCAGCCGCCGGCCCATT
>CAJGDH010000223.1 GCA_904502145.1 uncultured Eubacterium sp. | reverse complement strand
TCCAGTTCCAGCTGCTCCAGGATCAGATCATCTCCCTCCAGGAGCTTGGCCGCGGCAAAACGGGTGGGAAGACCTGCTCTTTCCGCATGGTCTTCGATAAGGTGGCAGACAGCATGGATGGCACGATGAACGGCTCCTCCGTGGTCGTCTGCCCCACAGTAATCCTGGTAGACGGGTTTTTCCTGATATCTCGCGATGTGGACGGCATGTCTTACCAGCTCATCCACACCTTCATTTTTCGATGCGGAGATGGGGACTACAGGTACCCCCAGCATCTCCTCCATGGCATTTACATCCACGGTACCGCCGTTGCCCCGGAGTTCATCCATCATGTTCAGTGCCACCACCATGGGCACATTCATCTCCAGAAGCTGCACGGTAAGGTACAGGTTCCTCTCGATATTGGTCACATCCACGATATCGATGATGGCCTTTGGTTTGCCCTCCAGCACAAAATTGCGGGACACCCTCTCCTCACTGGAATAGGGTGACATGGAATAGATTCCCGGAAGGTCGGTGATCAGGGTATCTTTGTGTCCCCGGATCACCCCGTCCTTACGGTCCACCGTAACTCCGGGGAAATTCCCCACATGCTGGTTGGCACCGGTCAGCTGGTTGAAGAGGGTGGTCTTCCCGCTGTTCTGATTGCCCACCAGGGCGAAAGTGAGGGTAGTTCCTTCCGGCAGGGGATCCTCATTCTCCTTATCATGGAATTTTCCTTCCTCCCCCAGACCGGGATGTTCGATCTTCCGTCGCCTGCGGCCTTCCTCCCGGTTCATTGAACTCTCTTCCAGAAGGGTGACGTCGATCTTTTCCGCATCTTCCAGACGCAGGGTCAGCTCATAGCCGTGGAGCCTCAGCTCCATGGGGTCCCCCATGGGGGCCAGTTTGGTCATCATGACCTCGGTACCCGGGATGACGCCCATATCCAGAAAATGCTGCCGCAATGCCCCTTCTCCACCCACTGCCTCAATGCGGGCACACTGTCCGGGGCTCAGTGTATTCAGTTTTCTTATTTCCTTTTCTCTCATAGTTTTACTCAATCTGTATGTATTCTGTCTGACTGATCATCTCGTCTGACTTTATTCAATCGGAGTGCCCTCAGCGTCAGTCTTTATCAGCTCCATGTCACCTTCAACACACTCTATGTCCAGCCTGTAATACTCGTCCGGACTCTCCACATCAAACTCTATCTTCTTTTCCACACCGCCCTTGGTATTGATCACATAATACTTTCGCGGCTCAAGATATGCGGTAAGGTTGGTGGTCTGACCGTGGTTGTTCATGTAGATGGAAGCGATGACCTGATCATTTTCCCGGTTGACGAAAATCGCGTTTTCTTCTTCGATAATGCTTTCATAATTAATAAAATTGCAGCGGACTTCCGCGAAACGATCCTGCCCGTCGGCTGATCCCTTGTCTCCGAGGCCATCCGTGGGGTTGCCTCTGCCAAAAAGCATGTAGGATACAAAGAGGAATACAAGGATCCCGGCCAGCACCAGCTTGCTTCGGAGCTTCAGCATGGCATCCCGGCTCATCTTGGGCTTCTTTTCCTTCATCTGCCTTACCCTGTCCTTTCTTTATCCGGTCATTATCATCAGGTTCTTTACTCTTTTTTTATTTCTTTCTCATTATAGTTATCATGCGGGGTTCTGTCAAACAAAGGACGAAAAAAACCGGAAGCAGATCCATCGTGATAAAGAGGATATGCTTCCGGTCATCTCTGGTTACCTGTAATCCGTAAGAGGATATTATATAAAATGAACTCTATTTCCCCGTCACGGTCCTGACCTCGCCGATAAAGAGGGGGATTCCTGTCTCCGTATCCACCAAGGCGTAGGCAAAGGGGCGGTCGAATCTGAGTTTGAGAGGCTCATCGCCGAAAATGGCCGTGGCCTTTTCCATAACAACGGCCGTGGCAGCCGCTGCCTTGGTTCCGTTCTCGTCCAGTTCTATGTGGGTCTTGTGAAGGACCTTGCTGATCTTGAGGGCGGGTGTCTCCGGGGTAGGGTCAGCCATCAGGCTGAAATCCGCATCATCCGTAAAAGCAGTCTGCATCCCCATCTCCTGGAGCAGATCTCCCATCTCCGTGCTGTAGTCATAGCTGAATTTCGGCAGGGTAAGATCGATCCTTTTCGCTTTTCTGTTCTTCCAGCCTTCCATAAAGGAAGCGGCATCCAGGGACTGAAGGTATTCGTCCGCGTCCGTGCCTTCCGGCGGGAGCAGCCCCACAAAGGCGATCTGGCTGTTTTTGTAGTTTTTGCCGTAATATTTGACGAATCCTTTTCCCCCGGCAATCTCCAGATACTGGTAATCATCACGATCATACAACATGGTGACATTCTCTTTGGTCCCGTCCCAGGCCTTGAAATCCTCCTTCGCCGAAGAAGGGTTAAAGGGTTTGGCCCACTGGCTCTCAAAGGCCACCGTGTTGATCAGGACCATACGGGCGTCCTTGCTGAGGGTGTCGATGATCTTGTCGATCATGTTGCGGGATTTGTTGTACACCCAGTTGTTCATGTCCTTCACGGTCTGATCATCAAAAGGTGCAAGGAAAAACTGGGCATCATGGTAATCCTTGTTCTTCTGGAGGAAATCTTTTCTCACATCCACCATACCGTCCCGGGCCCAGATGGAATTGGACACGGAGTAGATACCGGCATCCGAAGCCATCAGCCTCCGGTTGATCCCGGAAAGGTAGCTATTGTAATCATCCCCGCTCACACCGAAGGCCAGGGTATCCTCCATCTCTTTTAAGGTAGTGCCGGCGGCACCGTTCTCCGTCATGGCCAGGGCGGTTGCCACTGAATCCGGAGAGATCAGGACATTTCCTTTTTTGCCCTCTTCTCTGTCTGCGGCGACAGCCTTGCGGAGCAGTCCAAGGGAGAAGTCGGTATAACCACGGATAAACTGATCATCGGGAACCGATGCCTTTGGCGGGTTCGCGGTGAGATCCGCCGTAAGGTCACGGGTGGATTCGCTCAGTTTTTTAGTCTCGATCTTCTTTTCCGTGGTAGTGGTCTCCGGTTTGGTGGCTTCCGTAGTAGTTTTCTTTTTGGTCTTCTTGATCTTGATCCTGCATTTTAAGGTCCTTTTTCCGACCTTTGCCTTGATATAGCAGGTTCCGGCTTTCTTCCCGGCTTTGATGACCGCCTTCTGTTTCCGCTTTCCGCTCTTCTTCCTGATGGAAGCGATCTTCCGGTTGGTGGTTGACCACTTGACCTTTTTGGAAGCGTGGCGGACTTTAAGGGTTACGGTCTT
>CAJGDH010000222.1 GCA_904502145.1 uncultured Eubacterium sp. | reverse complement strand
GAATCATCTGTTGCCCCCTGACCCTCGGAAGCAGCTGCTTCCTCAGTCTCATCCATAAACTCTTCCTCCTCATCAACATCTGATGTACTCTCTTCCTGCTGCACTGCAGGAGCGGCGGTATCCCCCTCCCCTGCAGCCTCTTTCTTCCCGCCTGAAGCAGAGCCGCAGGCAGTAAGAAGCATGGCAAGGATCAAAACTACAATTAAGCTTTTCATTTTCTTACTGATTTTCATCTCAGTTCCCTCCCTGGGACGAAGGCAGTGCCGCAGCCTTTTTCTCTTCCTCAGTGGCTGCATCCACCACAGATTTATACAATTCATCGGTTTTGTCTGTCTTGTTGAAGAGAATGCCGTAGATCTTCAGCCATTCCGCCTTAGCCAGGGCATTTCCTTCATCTGTACTCCGGTCCACGATAACGCCCATGTCAAGCTGGACGCCCCGCATCCCGATCTTCTTCAGTATCATGGCCTGGTCCCCGGCCGCCTCTTTAAAGGCTTCCTTCTCCTCGGAAGTCATCTTTCCGAATTCCTCCGCGGTCTTCTGGGGGAATCCTTCCAGCTCACCCAGATGCGGGATCACCTTCGGAGATTCCAGAAGCAGATCGGCATGATTCAGAAGCAGGGTCTTGTAATCCAGATCGTCATAGGAGCCTACATCACGGATCTTCGGCTCCCCGCCGGGTACCTCCTTCATGGCTTCGGCCACAGCTTCCACTGTGATCTCCTCTTCCGGGATACCCACTCCCAGGATCTGGTCATTCAATCCCAGAGTATTCAGGGTTTCCAGGGCTTCGGGGGATGTGACCACCGCCTTGTCCGCCGGGAGCTGCACCACGAAGAGCTGCTTCTCGATCCCTGCCGGGATCTCTCCCTTCTCCGGGACGATCAGGTATTTATAGACGGGATGATCATAGAGGGCCGCCTTCTGCTCGGATTCCGTCTTCTCTTCCGTTGCGGCACCCTCCTCATCCTCAGCCCCGCCGGCAGATTCGGCCGCGGAAGCCGTATCAGCGGAAGCATCCTGGGCAGTATCCGCCTGCTCTTCATCTGCCGTGGAGATCTCGATCCCCGTGATGGAGGAGTCAAGGGCCGTCCCCTTTCTCACATCCAGTTCAACCAGGTAATAACCATCCTGGTACTGATAGATTTTGATCAGATCCGAATAGGTCACAGGCACCTGTCCCTGGCAGGTCAGTCCGATGATCTCCGGAGCTTTCTCATCAAGCTTGTCATACTGGTCATCCACCTTTCCTCCCGTCTCCACGGGTGTACCGTCCGCGGTCACTGCCGCAGCGGTATCCGAAGCGCCGGTACCGGCGGTCTTCGCCGCGTTCAGGCCCACGTAGATGGTATAGCCGATCTCATGGGGCTGGGACATCTTGGTGGTCAGAGCCAGGATCTTATTGTTCTTGTTCAGTTCCACCGGGATCACAAATGAAGTGGAGGCCGGTCCGCGGGTGTACTTGGTGATCTTCTGTCCACCGGCTTTCACATACTGGAAATAAGTACTGCCGAAGATGATCCTTGCATAGGTCTTTCCGCCTTTGATGATCACCTGGTCACAGGCGATCTTCACTCTCCCGGTACCTCCGGAGAAACTGAAGCTGTCCGGTTTATAGCTTCCGTCCTTAAGGCCTGTCCGGTTGTTGACCGAACCGGTGGAGCCGCCGGTATTGCTCTTGTATTTCTTCCCGGTATCCGTGGTTCCGGTATCCTTATCTTTTGTATTCTTGCCGGAATTGCTGCCGGATTTACCGGAACTGTCATCCGTGGCAGGGTCTATGGAAGATTTCTTCCTCGTCCCTGTATGGGTAGGAAGATTCTTTCCGTTGGTATATTTCGAATAGAGGATGATCTCATGGGATCCATGAGAGCCCCCGCTCTCCAGACCGTCTCTCCAGGCCTCATGCCTCCTGTTGGGATCCTTGGCGTATTTGCTGCTGCGGGAAGCCAGGATAAAGGGCTTATCAAGGTAGGGAACCTCAATGGTATATGTATAAAGCCCCTTCTTGTTCACCCAGTAGGGGGACCACTTGCTCTTACCGGCCTTGATGGCCGCCTCGGCCGTGCTGGGATAAACATAGTCATATCCCGTACCGCTCAGGGAGATGTCCGCAGTATATTTTCCGTCTTTTACATGAAGTACGGCACTGACTACGTTAAACATGTTGTTTTCCGCATCTTTGAATTTGATATTGTAGGTGCCGTTATCCACCACCTTCTCCTTGGTTTCGGACCCGCCGGATCCGGAATCGGGAACCGAGGTGGGGGTAAGTTTAAGAGTCAGGGTGGTATCCGCCGTTGCTTTGTGTGTCATGGAAGCAGGCGCATATCCGGAAGCAGCTGCATTGATGGAGTAAATGCCGGAGTAGGTCATGGGGTATCCTCCTCCGGATGAACTCACCGTCTTTTCCGTCGCACTGTCGGTTACCACGATCTTTGCCCCGGAGACCGCCTTCCCCGTGGAAGCGTTCACCACCGCGATCTTCACGGTAAATGTTTTCCTTTTGAAGTTAAGGGTGATCGTATCCTCCCCGGACACCTCCAGTGTTGCCTTTGCCGAAGCAGATCCGTCAGATGCCTCATAGCCGGGACAGCCGGCTTCCACAGACAGGGAAGTCCCGAAAGGAACCATGTATGTTCCTTCTTTCCCGCTGTAAGTCTTCCCTTTACTGTCCTTCACAGTGATCGTGGCTTTGGAAAGGGTGTACTGGGTAGCAGACTCAATGGCTCTGACATGAATGGGATAGTCCATCCTGCTCAGGACGAAGGTCTCCGTCTTGTCCCCATCCAGCTGCACTACCCCGGACAGGTCTTTATATCCCTTCGCGGAGATCTTTACCGTATGATTCTTTCTGGCGATCAGCGGGTAGACTCCGTCCACAGGCTTGATGGAGATGATCTCCTTTGAGGTTTCCCTCAGTACCTCCACCTTCGGATCAGCAATCTCCTCGCCCTCCTCGTTTTTCACCTTAACGGTCAGATTATATTTTTCCGCCTGGTCCTCGTCGATGGCCTTCAGCGGGATTTCAATCGTCTTATCTTCCTCGACGGAGACATGCTCTTTTTTCGCATCTTCATAGTCATCGTTGCCGGTGACCAGAATAGTATATTTATGATTGCCGGAGAAAATGTAATCCCCATCCTGGGGAGGCACCGGGTCACCGGTTTTTTCATCCAGGACCTGGACGGAAGCGTCCTTAAGCTCCTTCCCGTCCGCCTGATCCACGGCTTTAATCTTTACTTTATAGTTCCTGACCTGCATCCGGAGAATGATGGTCCCCCCGTCCTGAGTTGGACG
>CAJGDH010000221.1 GCA_904502145.1 uncultured Eubacterium sp. | reverse complement strand
TTTCAGCATGTTGGCGATATCATTGTTGGAGCTTTCCGTGGAGCCGGCGCCCACGATGGTGTGGATCTCATCGATAAAAAGGATGACCTCCGGATGTCTGGACAGCTCATCCATCAGTTTTTTCATCCGTTCCTCCATCTCCCCCACATATTTTGTTCCGCTGAGCAAAGAGGTTGTGGTGAGCTTGAAGATCTTCCTTCCCTTGAGAAGGTCGGGGACCCTGCCTTGCTGCAGGGCGTAGGCAAGCCCTTCCGCCACGGATGTTTTGCCCACGCCGGCTTCCCCGATGAGGATGGGGGATTTCTTGGGAGAGATGAGGATCAGGGAAAGGTCACTGATCTCCTCCTCCCGCCCGATGGCAGGATCCGTGAGATAGGTCCGGGTATTCATATTGTCGGCATAGTGGTTAAGAAATTCACTCTCCACTTTCTGATCAGCCGTATTGTTTCCGGAGAGACCTTCCGAACGGGGAGAGACGGTCATGGGGATGTGGATCATCCGGTCCGCCAGCAGGTCCGGGAGGGTGTCTGTATTCAGGATATCTTCCCGGGGACGGTTAAGAAAATAGATCTTCTCCTTCTCAAGATAATCTTCCAGGTCTACAGGGCGGCTCCCCTTACGCATGAACCGGGCCAGGGTGGACAGGAGCAGTCCCCGGATCATCTCTTCATTTTCCAGGGAGATCTCCCGGTAAAACTTACCCTGTTCCGCAATGGAGGCGATCATGGGAAGCATATCCCCGGAGGATTTCAGCATAAGACCGTAAAAATCCCTCAAGGTTTTCTCCAGGATGTCACGGCTGAAGAATACAGACCGCATGGCAGAGAGGGTGCGGACATAGGTTTCGTAGTAGGGAGTCTTCAAAGTATCCATCATCCGCAGAGTATCTTCAAGCCAGGTTTCAGCCCGGAAATCCGGGAGGGATTTCTGCAGGTTCTTAAGCCTTATACAGTCGGCCAGATAACAGTCCAGAAGCTCGGGCTCTTCCGGGAAGGACAGACGGTCCCTCTCCCTGATCAGGTTCTCCAGGTAGGAAAGATAGAGTTCGTCGTCATCAAAAGCCCGGATACAACTGTCGGAGAGGAAGGTTGATCTCAGGGCGATCATCTCCGGTGAGAGGATATCCCCTCCTTTCAGAAAGAGCTCATGGGCCCGGGAAAGGGTTTGTCTGATGGTGTCAGTTGATTGTTTCATGGCTGCTCCTTATCATCAATGGTCTGTCAGAGTTATTGACAGATTTTTAATCTTCATTTCCTTCATAGTATATCAAAAAGAAATAAAAAATGGAAATTCTTACGAAATGTATCATTAATATTAAAAAAAATTAAAAAATTTGTAAGAATTACTTGCGATTTTTATTTTTATTGGGTATCATATAAGAACAACGCCTTAAAAACTGTCAGAATAAGGAATAAAACATGATAAAAGGGAGCCGAATTCTGATCTTAAGCAGAGATGAATCCACTTGTCTTGAGACGGCAGCATATTTTCGGGAGAAGAAATACAGTGTGATCTGGTGTACGGATTATGTCGACGCGCTGAAGCTGATCGCCGATGAGAAACACAGGCCTGACCTGTTTATCTTTGATCTGACGATCCCCTCCGCGCCGGAGTATGATCTGATAAGAAGCTTCCAGGCACACCCGGAGATAAGGAAGATCATCCTGTCCGAGGATGACCGGCTGGAAAGCCAGCTGCATGCCTATTCCCTGCAGATTGATGACTACCTGGTAAAACCGGTGGCTCTTCCGCTGCTGGAGGCACATATGGAGGCCATCCTGCGCAGGGACAGGAGGAGGGATACCTCAGTGGAGACGGTGGGGGCCCTCACTGTCGATTATGAGAGCAGCAGGATCTATCTGGAGGATGAGGCACTGATTCTCACGGCCAAGGAATTTGAGCTGCTGGAATATTTCATCCGGCACCGGGGAATGATCCTGTCGAGGGACAAGATCCTGGATTCCGTATGGGGCTTTGATTATATCGGAGGATATCGAAGTGTGGATACTATGGTGAAAAAACTCCGGGCAAAGCTCACGAAGAAATATCCCTATATCCGGACGGTTTATGGGGCAGGTTATTGTTTTGATCTATAAGGGGGAAGCAGTATGAAAAGTTTCAGAAAAATGGTGGGAATGCTGCTGATCGTTCTGTTGGTCGGCGGACTTTGTGTTCCTCAGGTGGAGGCGGATGCGGCATCCACGGTGAAGATCGTTTACAAAAACAAAACCAGGAAATATCAGAGGAAGAGAACCAGCATATATATCAACGGGAAGAAGAAAAGCATCAAAACCGTTCCGACCTTCATGAAGGACGGCTGTTATGTAGGCCCGGCCTCCACGATCTTCAAATCCTCCGCCCTGGGCGTCACCTATACGGACAACGCGCACAAAAAACTTACTTTGAAATACAACGATCACGAGCTGGTGATGATCAATGGAAATGTGAGGGCTTATCTTGACGGCAAGGAGCAGGTCTGGGATACCGCACCGATCTATGCCAAATACAAGAGCAGCGGGAAGAAGAGATGGATCGTTCCCCTCAAGGATGTCTGTCTGGCTCTGGGACTTAATTACAGGGTGACGGACTGGACGGTCAGGATCTCCACCCCGGCTCCGGTGGCGGCACCATCCAGCAGCTCCAAGGTAGTCCTTGTCCTGGATGCAGGCCACGGCGGCTCAGATTCCGGAGCAAAGGGCAACGGTAACCTGGAAAAGACCATGACCCTCAAGATCGTCATGGGAGCCAAGAAATACTTTGATAAGGACAGCAGGTTCAAGGTTTACTACACCAGGACCGGGGATACCTATCCCACCCTGGATGAAAGGTATCAGCTGGCCAACAAGGTGAATGCCGATGTCTTTATCAGTGTTCATATCAACTCCTACAAAAGTACATCCACCGGAACGGAAACACTTTACAGCAACGACAGGAATTCAGTTACCAAAAAAGGTAAGTTAAACTCCAAGGATCTTGCCACTTATATGCAGAAAGGTACCGTGGCAGTCACGGGGCTTGAGGACAGAGGGCTGGTGAACCGTCCCAATCTGAGGGTACTGAAATACACCAAGATGCCGGCATGTCTGATCGAATACGGATTTATCTCCAACCGTTCGGATTGTATCAAGATGAATACAGGCATCCGCAACAATACCTACGGAAAAGCACTGTACGATACCCTGGTGAAATACCTGAGGGCAAAAGGAAGAATTTCATAGGAACATAAAAACGAGGATCTTGTCCGTGATGACAGGATCCTCGATTTTCTTTTGTGCGATTTTTGTCCTTTTGTGCAATGCCTATT
>CAJGDH010000220.1 GCA_904502145.1 uncultured Eubacterium sp. | reverse complement strand
TACATTGATAAAAGTCAGCGGCTCTGCGCCACCATGAAGATCTACGATTACCTGAGTACCGACTCCCCATATAAGGTGGACGATACAGTAAAAGGAAGGGTATTCGGAAAGAATCCGGGATACGGCGTCTTTGTTGCCGTGGATAACCGGTATCTGGGTCTGATCCCCAAGAATGAGATCGTCAGGGATTTCCGTATCGGTGAAGAGATCGAGGCAAGAGTGAAGGAGATCCGTGAAGACGGGAAGATGAATCTGAGTGTGAGGGAAAAAGCTTATGTCCAGATGGATATCGACTCCGGCTTTATCATGGAGAAACTCGAACTGAACGGGGGATTTCTCCCCTATCATGATAAATCATCCCCGGAAGAGATCAAAGCTTATTTCGGGATGAGCAAAAATGAGTACAAACGGGCTATCGGCCGTCTGTACAAGATGAGAAAGATCAGGATAACTCCGGAGGGTATATATAAACTTTCCTGAGAGTTGGAGACAGGAGGAAGACAGAATGACGGAATTACGTACCAGGGCTTTGGATCAGGTATGGTTCTGGTTTGTACTCATTCATATCGCAGGTTCGGCGGTGCTTGCCATCCTGCTTGGGATACATTACGGGACGGTCCTGGCAGGCAGTCTGCCCTGGATCTACTGCGCATGGGCCAACCGGAGGGCCAGGGCGGGGATATTCCTGTCGGCTGTAGGATGGTCCGTCACCATGTATTTCCTGTATCACATGCCTGTGGCCTACCGGATTTCCTTCCTGATGAACCTTCTGCTGCTGACCGGTATCCTCTTTCTTTATTACGGCAGCATCCGGCTGATGGGACAGGAGAGCAGAATAGGAATGATCAGCTGGAAGGATCTTATCCTCATTCTGGCCTTTACTTTCCTCTTTCTGATCATCGGGGAATATGTCAATGCGGTGTCCATGCTGGTCTTCCGTAATTATGTTACAGATTCCCTGGCGGATATCCGCCTCAACCTCTGGTCCGGCATCCTTGTATTCGCCGCGGCACCGGCTCTGGTGGAAGAGATCATGTTCCGTGGGTTTATCTTCAGCAGACTGGGGAACGGCAGGAAGTCGATCCTTGTTTCCGCCCTCTTGTTCTCCCTGGGTCACATGAATTTCAACCAGATCTGCTATGCGTTCATCATGGGTATCCTTTTTGCCCTGATCTTCCATTGCACGGATAATCTGACCTTTACCCTGCTGATCCATTTTCTATTCAACCTGTATTCCGTTGTCCTGTCTGCTTTTGCGGACAGTCCTCTGACAGACCGTCTTGCCGCTTTCGGGATCCTGGGATACCAGCCCTTTTTCCCGGTGCTTAAGAATGAGACAGGAAATGTGATGGCCACGGCCATGGCTGCAGGTACCGGTGTGGCTTTATGTGCAGTCCTCCTGGTTGTTTTTCTTCTTGGATATCTCAGGAAAAGAAAAGGGACCGTCATCCACAGAGAAGGAGCTGAACCGGATTGGAAACCGGGTCTCCCCTTCTTCGCGGGGATCGGTCTGTGTCTGATCGTTGCCGTAACGAGAGAAATCCTGTGATCAGGACCACAGGATTTCATCATTAAAGAAATGAGGTTTTGTGAAGGTTGTATATTAACTAACGATGATGTCTGGTGGAACGCCTGTACTCGTTGGGCGTCATATAGGTGTGCTTCTTAAAGGACTGAGAAAAATAGGACTGGGAAGAAAAACCGATCATCTTGGCAATGTCCGCGATGGAATGTCTGGTGGTCTCAAGCAGATGCTTGCTCTCCTCAATCTTTTTCTCATTCAGATAGCTGATGGGTGAGCACCCGTAATTGTTGGTGAAAGAATGGACAAGGTAATACTTGTTCATATTGCTGACCTCAGCCAGGAGATCAAGAGTGATGTTCTCCCGGTAATGGTTGTCAATATAATCCCGGATCATCTCGCAGTCCTTGTTGGCCTTTTCTTTGGTGACCTGTCTGCAGCTGATCCCGTAATCTCTCTGAAGGCAGATAAACAGGAGGTTGAGATAGTAGCTGCTGGCCTGCTGGTAACGGGGCAGACTTCCCCTGATCTCCTCCAGGATCTTGTTGATGAAGAACAAAGAATCATTATCCGAGATGGAATAACGCATGATCAGGTTGTTATCCTCGATGGGGAAATGGAATTCGATTCCATGGAAACCGATCACGATAAATTCAACGGGACCATCTTCAGGTTCCACTGTACAGCCTGCTTCTGTCTGGTTGATCAGGAACAGCTCGTTTTTCTTCAGGGTATACACTTCGTGGCAGAGCTCGATCTTACCGTGTCCCGAACAGATATAGAGAAGTTTCGGGTAGGCGTGCCCACTGAGAAAATTCTGGGTAGATGCTTTGCAGTGGTATGTATTAATATGTGAGATCACGAGTGGGGTTTCCCAATGGATCGAGTGGGGTTGGAAGCTGTAATGTTGTTGTTTCATAAAATTTCCCTTTACAAAAACTGAAGATTAAAAATGTGAAAAAAAAACCTGATTTCTGTCACAATTAATGCTTGAATACCTTACTTTCCATAGATTTTACTTCAATTAAACCGATAATTCAAGCCTTAATTATTACATTTGAAATATCAATAATACTAAAAATAAACTAATAAATATAAACTAATTTTCATAATTATTAATGAGGAGGAAAAAGGAATGAAAAGACCGGTTCTGGTGGTTCTTGCCGCAGGTATGGGGAGCAGATACGGGGGGTTGAAGCAGATGGATCCCGTGGATGAGCATGGGCATGCGATCCTTGATTATTCCGTATATGATGCCATGAAGGCAGGCTTTGGAAGGGTAGTGTTTATCATAAAGCATGCCATAGAAGACGATTTTAAAGAGATCGTGGGAAAACGCATAGAACCCTGGATGCAGGTGGACTATGTATTCCAGGAACTGGATGAGATACCTTCTCCTTTCAGTGTTCCGGAAGGCAGGGTCAAACCCTTCGGAACGGGTCATGCCTTACTCTGTGCCGGAAAGATCATCGATGCGCCCTTTGCCGTGATCAATGCCGATGACTTTTACGGGAGAGAAGCATTTGAGAAGCTTTATGCTTTTTTATCCACCCATGAGGATGATGAACTCTACCGCTACAATATGGTGGGCTTCCATATCGAGAATACCGTGACGGAAAACGGACATGTCTCCAGAGGGGTCTGCTGCGTGGACGACGATCATTTCCTGACCTCCATCACTGAGCGCACCAGGATCGAGAAGAAAGAAAATGGTCCGGCCTATACAACGGATGAGGGCAGGACCTGGGTACAGATCCCTGAGGGAACTCCGGTTTCCATGAACTGCTGGGGATTTACCCCCTCTTTCAT
>CAJGDH010000219.1 GCA_904502145.1 uncultured Eubacterium sp. | reverse complement strand
TGAAAAAAGAGATAAAGAAAACCGTGGAAGAAATTGTGGACACAATTAAAGAATAAGAGGTGATAATCATGAAAAGAAACAAGCTGACAAAACCTTTTACCCTTTTATTGCTGATCATGGCACTTCTCCTGCTGCCCAGGGGGACTGCCGCGGCCGCTTCAAAGACCTTCACCCCCATCGGACAATACTATGGGGCTAAAGTGAAAATCGGGAAGTACTACGTCTACAGGGGCGGCCCGGATGGCAGATGGTTCGGCTACTCCAAGAAGAAAAACCCGACGGAAGCACAGGAGAGCGTGATCGCAGCCAGGGAAGACGCCGTCTCCAACGGGACCGTGGTCTACTGTTATCACGACGATTGGGATCCGGGCAACAGCATCAGAAGTCATACCATCTGGAAGGTAACCATGAAAAATAACTCCCGGAAGAAACTGAAGGTAGTCAAAGACAAGCAGGATCCCATGGAATCCCGCTGGGACGGCTTCAAGTTCGGAAATGCCTACGGTGATAAGCTCTTCTATAACGCCACCCAGAAGCTGACCAAATCCGGTTCTTCCTATGTGCGGACCTACAAATTGGTGAGACTGAATACCAAGACCAAAAAGACAAAAACCGTCCGCAAGGATTTTGAGATCCTGGGATCGACCAAGGAATACATTTTCGGCAGGACAAAAGCCGGTAAATACTATGTCTATAATCTGAAGAAAAACAGGTTCTACAAGGTTTCCGGTATTCCCAAGGGTGGGCTGGTGATCACACATGCCTACAAGAATACGGTATACGGTGCCCAGTTCACGAAGAAGAAAACCGAGGGCTACGGAAAGATCATGCTCTTCTCCTTCAACGGGTCCAAAAAGAAGATCAAAAAGCTCAAGACCTGGACCATCAGCGGAGACAAGTACCTGGACGGCTGCTTTGAAGTGGACGGGTTCAAGTACACCAAAAGCCTGGATGAGTTTTATAAATACAATCTTTCCACAAAGAAGACATCCTCCATCTCCGCCCGGGATTACGATTACGACCTGGATCCCGATTACGGGGAGTCTGAAGAGTAAGAAATTCCCGGGGTTTGAATCGACGTAAACCGAAGTTAATACAGTGACAAAAAAAAGCAGAGA
Organism: uncultured Eubacterium sp.; assembly: GCA_904502145.1. Lineage (GTDB taxonomy): Bacteria > Bacillota > Clostridia > Lachnospirales > Lachnospiraceae > Anaerobutyricum. The sequence goes on along the minus strand of CAJGDH010000219.1, from coordinate 2,214 downwards.
ATCCTTTCACCGGGTGATTCTCTGCTTCTTTTATCTTCTCCGCCAGCCTGCGGGATATTTATTCTTGACGATATCTCCTGACAGCTTTCCGAACCCAAGGGGATAGCCTTCCGCCAGAATCAGGCGCCATCCTTTTTTCATGGTTTTCCTCTCCCCTCCGTCCTCCCCGGACATCAGGAGATCATCCACCGTGAGGGTTTCCCCCCGGAGGTAGGCATTCAGCCTCTCATCATCCCCGGAGAAGTTCAGGCAAGAGGAAAAAGTATCCTTCGACAGGATCAGGGCAAAGGGCTGGGAGGGTTCAAAACGGTTTTTCTTCAAGTCACCCAGATAGACCCCGTTTCTCAGGAAATGAATCTCCTTATCCTGATAGGACCTCTCCGGGACATAATAGACCTTATCCCCTCTTATCTCGATCCATTCATAGTCGGACCAGGATTCCATGGGTCCTTTCAATAAAGAGAAGAATTCGTCCAGGATCTTCCGCTGTTCCTTGCCGGGCCTTGGATCATGTTCTCTGGCAGATCTTCCGGGCCCTTTCTTCCTCCCCTTTTTCCGGGTTTTTCCGATTTTTTCCTCACTTCCGGCTGGTCCTCCGGAGTTATCCCATTGTTCTTCTGCGGGAAGATCATTTTTCTTTCCCCGGTCCTCATCCTTGGCCAGCAGGGCCAGAAAATGTCCTTCCCCGCCCATCCTGTGGGGCCAGATCCTCCTGGCCAGCCGGCAGGAGGGGTGGAACCTCTCCTCCCGGAAGGAGATGAAGCCCTCTGAAAATCCCTCGTAATCCTCCATGGGTATCAGGCGCATCTCCGGTCTGTTCTCCAGAAGCCAGGTGATGACCGCCTCATTTTCCAGGGGGGAGAAGGTACAGGTGGAGTAGAACATGGTCCCGCCGGGTTTAAGCATATCGGCAGCGTAGAGGATGATCTCCTTCTGGAGAGCGGAAAAGTATTCCGGACCCTTCTCCAGCCAGGCCTCAGCCACCGCGGGATTCTTCCGGAACATCCCCTCCCCGGAACAGGGAGCATCCACCATGACCTTGTCGAAATACTCCGGAAATTTCTCTGCCAGGATATAGGGCGGTTCGTTGGTCACAAAGCTGTTGCGTATGCCGAATAACTCCAGATTGCGCAGGAGGGCTCTTGCCCTGGCGGTATTGATGTCATTGGCAACCAGCTGGCCCCGGCCCTTAAGGTCCGCCGCCATGGCGGTGGCTTTTCCCCCGGGGGCGGCACACAGGTCCAGGACCCGGTCGCCGGGTTCTACCGGCAATCTGGAGGCAGGCGTCATGGCACTGGGTTCCTGCAGATAATAAAGCCCTGCCGCATAGAAGGGGTGTCCTGCCGGGTCATCTTCCTTCTCGTAATAATATCCGTTTTTTATCCAGGGGATGGGGGTCAAATGAAAAGGAGCAATTCTTTCGAATTCCTCCTTAGTAATCTTTGACGTATTCACCCTCAGACCATAGCGGCGCCGGTCCTCAAATGAGGCGAGAAAGGATGGATATTCTTCACCCAGGAGTTCCTGCATCGTCTTTAAGAATCTCTCCGGTAAATCAGTCATTTAAGCCTCTCACCTCATCCTCCCCGTATTTTTCAACCATGCGGTGGTATCTTTTCAGCAGGAGGGACATGATCACTTTACGGGTGATGATCCCGATAAAGATTCCCCGGCTGTCCACCACGGGAACAAAATTCTGGTTGATGATATACTGATCCAGCTCCGCGATGTCGGCTTCTACACTCACTGCTTTGTAATCCCAGCGTTTGGGAAGCATACTCAGGGGAAAATGCATCAGCTCATCGGAATCATTGTAATGCCTGATGGTCAGAGCCCAGAGGAAGTCTCCCTCCGTGACGGTCCCGCAGTACTTGCCTTCCTTGTTGATCACCGGCACAGCCTGGAAACCTTTCTGATGGATGGTATCCAGACCCTTTCCTACGGTCTCCTCCTCATAGATGTAGCACAATTCGCTTTTGGGAATCAGATAAAAGGAAATATTCATCTGAAAAAACCTCCATAGAAGATATCACGCGAATCCTCCGTGAGGGTTCGCGTGTATATACTGCACTCAGATTATTTGCCGGCAGCTTCCGTTGTGGCGGCCTCCGCTGCGGTACTGGCAGTTTCGGGAGCCGCTTCTGTTGTGGTCTCCGCTGCGTCATCAGCTGCAGGTTCAGTTTCTGCTGCTGCTTCCGTCGCTGTGGATTCCTC
>CAJGDH010000218.1 GCA_904502145.1 uncultured Eubacterium sp. | reverse complement strand
TGGCCCGGTCGATCCTGCCCCTGAGAAGGGGTGTTGGCGTTCCGTCCTTCCGGAAACCGCAGCCCAGGATGATCACAAAGTCCTTATTCTTATCGGGGTCATAGTGGGCAACGATAAGATTCGCGATGATGGCCCCGATGATCATACTTTCAAAATACAGATAGATGCAGGCAATGAGATTTACCACGATATCATGGATCATGACCTGCACTGCACTTCCCGAAACGTAGAAATTAAGCAGGAAGACAATGATCTCCCCTCCCACCAGCAGGAAGGAAAGGATGATCCCCAGTACATTTACCAGTCTCTTTCTCTCATGCCTGATCAGGGAGATATTGGAGACACATAAGGCGATGGAAAAGACCAGGACAAAGGGGAAGGAAAACATCATGTAAGTCTTGGCGGAATCCAGAAGCATGCTGAGAATGTTCCGGATCTCCAGGTCCGTGTAGGCACCGGGCGCCCGGATAATGTCTACAGTCAGTACGATGTGGGCGATCAGTACACTCAGGATAAACAGGGCAAATCCCGAATAATAGATGGTATTATAGGAATAGGGATTATAGCGGACCTGTTTAAAGAAGGCATCACAGAGGAGGACGATCACCGTCAGCAGGTAGAGCCCAAAAAGGATAAGCTGTGCCATCATGAAGTTTTTTCCTCCCACAAGGGTCAGCACAGCGGACACGATGAGCATGATCACGGTAAGGATCAGGATATTCCATACTTTGGGCTTCTTATCCAGTGTGTCAAATCTAATCATGGCTGCCTCCTCAGATCTTCACGTAATCCGGTGCTTCCGTGATCAGGGTGGCATAGCCTTTCTCCATGATCCGGTCCTCAAGGACGGCAAAGATGATCTTCAGGGAAACCTCCGGGTGTTTGTCCAGGTAATCTCTGCAGGCATGGATCGCCTGTGTCCAGGCACCCTCCAGAGGGTATCCGTAGATGCCGGCTGAGATGAGTGGGAAAGCGATAGACCTGCAGTCGTGTTTGACCGCCAGATCCAGGGATTCATAATAGGCGCTGTACAGAAGCTCCGGCTCCCTGTTTCTGCCGCCGCTCCATACCGGGCCTACCGCATGGATGATATATTTTGCTTTCAGACGGAATCCGTTGGTGATCACCGCAGAACCGGTCTCGCAGTATCCGATCTTGTCGCAGGCTTACTGCAGCTGGTGGTGGCCCGCTGCCCTGAAGATGGCTCCGCAGACTCCCCCGCCGGCCAGCAGTCCCTTGTTGGCGGCATTGACGATGGCATCCGTATCCAGTTCCGTGATCCCGATCTTTCTGATTTCTATCGTACGCATATCTCTTATCTCCTTTCGGGTCTGAACTCCGTTTTTTATATTTATATCGTATTTATTCTACCATACTTTCGGGGAGAAATTAATCCTAATTACCACAACAACAGCATAGCACGAAAAAGGCCGGTGACCTTTCCGGTCTCCGGCCTTTTTCAGGGGTATCTTATTTATAATAGGAGGATGAGTATGGTTTCCCTTATATGGGTATTCTTCTTCAATTATTCTGCTTAGGCATTATCCTGCTTAAGCATACATATATACGGCAAGTCGTGTGCCGCATCCCGGGCTGCTCAGTTTATGAAGGGCCCTGGACTCGATCTGGCGGGCACGCTCGCGGGTCACTCCCATCATCTTGCCGATTTCTTCCAATGTGTACGGCATATCCCCGTCCAGCCCGTATCTTAAGCGGAGGACACTCTGCTCTCTTTCATTAAGGGTGGTAAGAGCATCTTCGATATCGTCCTTCAACGCATCCCTGAGGGCTGTTTCCAGCGGGGACAGATGGGTTTCGTCTTTGATAAAATCGCCGAGGTGATTGTCTTCTTCCTCACCGATGGGTGTGTCCAGAGAGACGGTGTCTCCGCAGACCCTCAAAGCTTCACTTACTTTGCTGGGTTTAAGACCAAGCCTTGCGGCGATCTCTTCATAGGAGGGTTCTCTTCCCAGCTCAAGAACAAGACTCTTCGCAGTCCTTTGGACCCTGTTGATAAAATCTGTCATGTGAACAGGGATCCGGATGGTCTTGCCTGTATCTGCGATGGCCCGGGAGATAGACTGGCGGATCCACCAGGTAGCATATGTGCTGAACTTATATCCCAGGGTATAATCAAACTTTTCCGCGGCCTTCATGAGGCCGATATTTCCTTCCTGGATCAGGTCAAGGAAGGGAACACCTTTGCCGACAAATCTTTTCGCGACGCTGACCACCAGGCGGAGATTGCCCTGGATCAGTTTATCTTTCGCTTCTTCATCCCCCTCCTCGATTCGTCTGGCCAGGAGGATTTCCTCATCGGCATTCAGGAGAGGGATGTGGGAGATTTCCCGCATATAGATACGGACAGGATCATGGAGACTGATTCCCTTAAGGATGTCTTCGTCCTTCATGATCTCGTCAGGGGCTTCTTCCTTATCCAGCGTGGAAATGGCGTCCTGGAGCAAATGTGTGTCACTGCTCTGCATGGCTTCTCCTCCCTTCCTTAGTGCTTCTGTTTTCCCGGGAAAAATATTCTTCCCGGCTCTGTCATCCGGCCCGGAGGATATAATTCACCCCGGGTTTTTATATTTGTAACAGGATAATGCCTGCCGTTTACTGTTTATTTCAAAAATTTCTGATTATTCGGGCTTTTTTTCAATAAGTTTTTCATTAACAATTTATGGCAGCAACATTCCTGAAAGCGACAAAAAACCTGACCGGTTTCATGTCTGATGACCGGTCAGGTTTCCTTGATTTCATTTATTTAATTGTTCTCATTTCTCCGGCAGGATCAGTCTAGGATCTTAAACGGTTTCCATCTTAAGAAATCCCCGGAAACCAGGTGGTAAGTCCGTCCCCTGTAATCGCCATGGATACTGACGTAGAAGCACCTTTCCCCGTGACAGTGGGCGTAGACCACATGCTCTGCCCCGTATTCCTCTGCCATATCCGTAAACCCGCTCCGCTCCTCCAGGAGATTGGTGGGCGGATAGTGGAGAAACATAATGAACTTTTTATATCCGTCCCCCCTTGCCAGTTCAAATGAGGTCCGGAGACGTTTAAGTTCCCTGTCCACCAGTTTCTTTGCCCGGGCTTCCTCCTCCTCATCCCATCCTACGATCCGGTTGCGGCCGTCAATATAGTAGGGTCCTTCGAAGCAGTAACCCTTTGTCCCCACCAGGGCATAGTCCCTGTAGGTCTCGTAGGAGTCCTGAAGAAAACTGATTCGGGGCTTGTAGAGGTCATTGAGCTGCCGGGTCTTTTTGGCGTCCCAGAACATGTCGTGATTTCCCCGGATCAGGATTTTTCTGCCAGGCAGGTCGCAGATATATTCCAGGTC
>CAJGDH010000217.1 GCA_904502145.1 uncultured Eubacterium sp. | reverse complement strand
CCTCAGGTGTTCCCGGATATAGTCGATCTGCTCCTCCTCGAATACAGCCGGGGCCATATACTGAAAAGCGATCCCCTCGTAGGAGAGGATGGACGGGGACAGCCTTCCGTATAGTTCCATGGTCCTGACCCTCTCCAGGTTCTCCTCCGCTATCTTGTCATTACAGGCCCAGAGTTTCTGAAGCTCAGCAGGAGTTTTCTCTCTCATCCAGGAGAGGATTTCTTCCGTCTGCGGCATAAACTGCGGCGTATCTGACCATCTGATACCCAGATCATCATTGATCTTCATTTTTTTCGCAGGGGACAGTATGATCTTCATCCTCTTTGCTCCTCCATCCTCTTCCGACTGTTTTCATCCTTTCGGCTTTCTACCCAATATACCACAAGGAAGGATTCCATTCGTTACAATTCGTTTATATAATTTTTAATTCTTCTTGCTTTATTTCCCCAGGCTTCCTCCGAGCCTTGAATCCCTGCTTCCGGATCATAATGAAAAACTTCATAACAAAAAGCAGCCTGATCCGACGGGAGATCAGACCAGGCTGCAAATGGCTTCTTTAATTTATATTAATTTACAGGTTCAGTAAAACGGAAAGTTCAGGCAAGCATATTCAGTCCGCCAGCTCCATACCCCAGGAGACATCGGATGTGATGATGCGGCCTACACCGATCATGTCAGCTTTTTCTTCCTGAAGCAGCCTTTCGGCATCCTCCACCTTCTTCACTCCTCCGGTCAGGAGGACCGGGATGTTGACTTCTTTCTTGACTGCTTCGCTGATATCTCCGAAATATCCCGGGTAGGTATGTCCCTTGCGGACGAAACAGCAGGTACCGCCGGAGATATCCAGCAGGTCGACTCCTGCCTCCTCAAATCTCTTGCAGGCCCACACCGCATCCTCTATGGTCGATCCTCCGGTGGCATAGTCGCATCCTCCCAGACGGAGGGCAAAGAGAGCTTTGTCACCGATGACCTGGCGGATCCCCCTAATCAGCTCCAGGTGTATGCGGGTCCGGCCTTCCAGGGTATATCCGTTATATTCATCCGTCCTTTTATTGATCAGCGGGGAGAAAAACTGATTGAGCATATAGGCATGGGCAGAATGCAGATTGATCCCGTCATAGCCTGCTTTCATTCCTCTCTCTGCTGCTTTGATATAGCTTTCTTCCAGTGCCTGGATCTCATTTCTCGTAAGCGGTCTGGGTTTTTCCGGGTTCGGTTTGGATCCCGGCCATCCGCAGGTTACGCTGATGTCGGAAGAACTGACCGGCTCCATTCCGGTAAAGTCTCTGGAAGCACCGCAGCCGGCGTGGTTGATCTGCAGGATGGCTTTACTCCCGTTTCTGTGAATGATCTCACAGATCCGCTTTAATCCGTCGATGTCGGAATCCCTTGAGGAAGAAAGCTGGGTGGGGCTGGCCATCCCGTCCTTTCTCACATAGGAATGTTCGACGACCACCAGACCGAACCGTCCGCCCCTGGTCCTGTCCTCATAATGCTTCTCCGTCTCCGCCGTCACCCTTCCGTCCACACAGGTCTCACTGTGGATCGGCGCCTTTACCATACGGTTCTTTAATATATGATGTCCGACCTTGATACTGTCCCTGATCATCCTTCTTCCCCCTCCCGGATGTATTATGTCTGTTTTGGCACATTTTCCTATTATTATGATACTACACAGACTTTTACAGGGGGTTACACTATCCCGCCCTAATCCTTGGAATTCCCGGGATAGTTTTTCCTCCTTTTGAGAGGCTTTTCCGGTCATTCTCTGTGGTCCGGGAAAAACTGTTTCAAAATGTATCGGATTTCACTATATATTGAGCCTGATTTTTCTTTACAATCTATACAAATTATATGTATAATAAAGCTGGGTTTTTATGCACATTTCAGACTGATTATCATAGATCAAGGAGAGAGGTAGAAATATGAGTTTCAAAGAATTATACCAGCCTGCACATTTGATTATCGGGGAAGGCTGCATCAATGAGATTCCCCGCCATATTGACACTCTGGGAGTAAAGAAAGCACTGATCTGTACAGACCAGGGTCTGGTGAAAATAGGAACAGTGAAGATGGTCACCGATGTTTTGGATGGCGCCGGAAAGCCTTATGTTATCTTCCCGGACGTACTGCCCAATCCCACCGTTTCCATCTGCAACAGGGCCAAGGCTCTCTATGACAGAGAGGGCTGTGATTATGTCATCGGAATCGGCGGCGGATCTCCCATCGACGTGGCAAAGGCAGTAGGCATCCTGGCTACCAACGGCGGCACGGTGGAAGATTATAACGGTCTGGAGCTGTCCACCTACAAGAGTGCTCCCCTCATCGCCATCAATACGACTGCCGGAAGCGGTTCCGAAGCGACCAGAGCATTTGTGGTGACGGATGAAGTACGCAAGAGCAAGATGCTCTGTGTCGACAGCAATTCCCTGGCTTACCTGGCCATTAACGATCCCACGATGATGGTGGGTATGCCCCCTTCACTGACTGCGGCCACCGGTATGGATGCCCTGACCCATTCCATCGAGGCTTATGTGGCCAAATCCCGCTGTCCCTTCACGGACGGTATCGCTCTTGAGTCGATCCGCCTGATCGGAAAATATCTGGAAAGAGCAGTTAAAGACGGCACTGATATGGAAGCCCGGGAGAAAATGTGCTGGGCCGAATACATGGGCGGTCTGGCTTTCTCCAATGCCGGCCTGGGCATGGTGCATGCCATGGCTCACCAGCTGGGCGGCTTCTATGACACTCCTCACGGAGTTGCCAATGCCATCCTCTTACCTTATGTCATGCGTTTCAACATGACTTCCTGTCCGGAGCGCTACTGTGACGTGGCTCAGGCCTTCGGTTTCGATACCGGCGATATGACCCCCGAGCAGGGTGCGCTTGCTGCTGTCCGCTATGTGGAAGAGCTTTCCAAGAACATAAAGATCCCGCCGCTGAAAGAGACGGCATTTGATCCCAAGGATGCTCTGCCCCTGGCTAAAAATGCCATGGGGGATACCGGTATGCCGGAGAATCCCAGACAGCCTTCCATCCCGGAGGTTGTTGAGGTCTTCATGAAAGCTTATATGGAGATCAAGGATTGATCAGAATTTTATCCGGAAGATCCTATAGGAGAAAACTATATAAAACATAAACTTCAGATGATTCAAACCACGAGCAACCCGATCCGGTTCACATCCGGAACGGGTTGTCTTAATTTGGGAATATCCTTGCTTCGAAGGTAAAAAACAGATAGAATCAAAGATATAAGGTCAATACCTGCTGAGCTGAAAGGATGGTTCGATGTAAATGAACAGGAAAAATACGGTTATCTTCGACCTGGACGGAACACTCCTGGATACCCTGGAGGATCTGACCAACAGCGCAAATTATACTTTGGGGAAAATGGATT
>CAJGDH010000216.1 GCA_904502145.1 uncultured Eubacterium sp. | reverse complement strand
GCTTTCTTGTATTCATCCATACTGAGTTCATTCTTTGCCTTGCTTCTGGACATGATCCGCCCTGCTCCATGGGGTGCGGAGTAATTCCATTCCGGATTGCCCTTTCCTATGGCAAGAACACTTCCGTCCCTCATGTTGATGGGGATCAGGACCTTCTCTCCGGCGTGGGCAGCGATCGCTCCCTTCCTGAGGATCATCTCATCCGTATCAATATAGTTATGAATGGTATGGAATGTCTCCCCTCCGGTCATCCCTGTTCTTTCCAGTATGATCTCCGCCATCTTCTCCCGGCTTCTTCTGGCAAAATCCTGGCAGATCTCTACGTCGTGAAGGTAATCCTCCAGATACCGGCCGGACAGATAGCACAGATCTTACGGCATAGTCGGCTGACTCTCATATACCTGATGGTGCAGTTCCTTTAGGGCAGCCTGAATCTCTTTCCGTCTGCCCTGTTCCTTATAAGTCCTGATGATCTCATCCCTTTTCTCATAGTATTCCCCGTATCCCCGGTCAAGATTGACCGCCAGCTTCTGGTAAAGCTCAGCAACCTGTTTTCCCAGGTTCCGGCTTCCGGAATGAATGACCAGATATTTTGTACCGTCGGCTGCTTCATCCACTTCGATGAAATGATTTCCTCCGCCCAGGGTTCCAAGGGATCTTTCCAGTCTTTTGGCATCTTTCAGGTCTCTGTAGCAGCGTAGCTTCGTAAGGTCGAAATGTTCCTTCCTGCCTTCCCACACATTTTTCCCGGAGGGAATAAAATGGCATGCCTCATCAAGTTTCTCGAAATCGATATCCGTCTTTCCAAGATTAACGGTATACATACCGCATCCTATATCTACTCCCACAACGTTCGGGACAGCCTTATCCACTATAGTCATGGTTGTTCCGATGGTGCATCCTTTTCCGGCATGTACGTCCGGCATGATCCGGATCCTCGAGCCCTCTGTCATCGGATAATCGCACATCCTGCGGATCTGTTCTACAGCCTCTTCCTCGATCACTTTTGCATAGCAGATCGCTGTATTGACCTTTCCTTTAATTTCCATTATCTATCCCTCCTTTCCCACATCGGAAAACATAAAAAAATACCGCCTACCATGATTATCAGTTGGTAAGCGGTACGATAAAACATGTTGATATCCCCCGGTTTATGGATGTTGCTTCCGCCAGGGTCCCATAACACAATCTATCTGTTCCTGCTTACCCGTAAATGGACGCACAAAACCATCACGCAGTTTTTTCGGTAAAAGCTGCGCGTCACGGCCTTCACTATTCACAATGTATGAACGAATGATCGCTGTCATGTCATTTCCTTTCCGGACCAAAGCAGGCCTCGTTTTTCTTTCCGCCTTTACAATAGCATATTTTAACCGGGATGTAAATTATGCCCTGTTGAATTATGCCCTGTTGAACTTCTCTTTCGGCTGTTTGCAGCGAGGACATCTCCAGTCGTCGGGAAGATCCTCAAAGGCAACACCGTCATGTTCAGCCGGGTCATAGACATAGCCGCATACGGAGCATACGTATTTTCCGCTGGCCTGCTCTTTCGTGAAATCGTATTCCTCAAAAACGGTGGGAACCGGATCATCCAGATCCATTACACGCTTTGCCTCCAGGTTTTCATAGCCCTGGGGGGTGTGGGTCCCGCAATATACGGTGGGATGGTTTCGGATAAACTCACGCACCCTGTCAAATGTTTCCCGGGCTGCCGGAAGATCTTCAAATACGATGGACAGCTTATTTTCATAGATTGCCTCATCCACATAGGTGATATCTCCCTGGATCATATAGAAGAGGCCTTCGTCCTCAATAATGACAAGGCTGTTTCCGTTAGTGTGGCCCTTGGCCCTGATAAATGTAATTCCCTCCCGGATCTTCTGGCTTTCCGGGAAATTATAGTAAGCTCCGTCGGTGAACTGTACGGGTACTATGTTGGAAAGTCCCTGCAGTTCGTCTGCTGATATCTCATCTTCATTAACGTAAATCTTTGCGTTAGGAAATGAACGAAGCTCTCCGGAGTGATCTGCATGCTTGTGGGTCAGGAGGATCGCAGTTACCTGTTCCGGTTTATATCCGAGATCCGCAAAGGCCTCCATATAGCTGCAAATATCCTTTCCGGTGTACAGAAGGCTTTTTTCGTCCGGCACTTCCTCCGGAGTTCCTGCTGGAAGCCCGGTGTCCACGAGTATCACTTCATCTCCTGTGTCGATCAGATAATTCTGGAGGCTGCCGCGATAACGGACACCCGGATCAAACTTATCCATGCCCTCTTCTCCGCCGAATGCGAAGGGCTGGGAATAAAATCCGTCTTTTCGGAATTTGACTGCTTTGATCTTCATGATTGGATTCCTCCTTTACAGCAATGCTTTAACACATGCTTCAACATCCGCCATGTCTGCCGTCGGTTCGAAACGGGCGACAACATTTCCTTCACGATCGATGATGAATTTGGTGAAGTTCCATTTGATATCCGGCTTCTTATCCCAGTCCGGATCGGCTTCGGAAAACATTTTTTCCAAAAGGGCCTTGTACTCATGTTCGTCGAAGCCCTCAAATCCCTTCTGTGATTTCAGCCAGGTGTACAGAGGCAGCTCATTCTCACCATTCACATCTGCCTTCTTCATCTGGGGGAAGGTCGTATTAAAGTGCACGGTACAGAACTCATGGATCTCTTCATCCGTCCCGGGGGCCTGTCCCCCGAACTGATTGCAGGGGATGTCCAGGATTTCAAGCCCCTGATCATGATAATCCCTGTACATCTGCTCGATAGGTGCGTACTGCGGAGTGAATCCACATCCGGTGGCCGTATTGACGACCATGATGACCTTTCCCTGATAATCTGCAAGATTCAAAGTTTCTCCGTCACCGGTCAAAATCGTAAAATCATAAATCATATTCAATTCCTCCGTTTTGAAACGAAGGCCGCCTCCGGACAAAGAGACGGCCTGCAATTTTTATCTATCGATGGACTTCCGTCAGCCCACCTGACTTCAGTAAAGGAAGATCAGAGTGCCTTGGCAAATGCGCGGATCTCTGCCAGTTTCGCTTCAGAACCGTTCTCGTCGCCGGCAGCTGTGATGATCCCTGCATCCTCGATCCCGGTAAATGCCAGCATTGATTTGTAGGTTGCGATGGCACCCTCATAGGGATTCGGGGAGGCGGAGCTAAGCAGCAGAGCGGATTTCGTGGCCTTTGCGGGCTTACCGATGGCATAGACTCTCTGGATCGCTGCACTGATCTGTGCAGTCATATCGAAATAATAGATAGGGGAAGCATAAACGATCATATCTGCTTCTTTATAAGCAGGCATTACTTTAGCCATGTCGTCTTTCTGGATACATGTACCCTCACCCTTTCCATGGCAGTACTCACAGGCGAGACATCCGTTGATCTTCATC
>CAJGDH010000215.1 GCA_904502145.1 uncultured Eubacterium sp. | reverse complement strand
CGAGATCTCCTACCAGGGTAATTCCACCAAGGAGCTCCCCGTGGATGTAAAGCTTTCCTTCAGCCTGGACGGACGGCCCGTGAGCGCCTCCCAACTGGCGGGAAAGAGCGGAAAAGTGAAGATCCGTTTCGACTATGAGAATAAAGAGACCCGGAAGGTGAGTGTAAAAGGGACAGAATATAACGTCTATGTACCTTTTACCATGGTGAGCGGTACCATCCTGGATGCGGACAGGTTTACCAACGTTTCCGTGGAAAACGGGAAGGCCGTCAAGGAGGGTGACAAGATCATCGTCTTCGGCTATGCCGTCCCGGGCCTTAAGGAGAGTCTGGACCCCGAGGATAAGCTCCTGGGGGATACGGATATAGAAGTACCGGAATACGTGGAGATCACTGCGGATGTGAAAGATTTTGAACTGGGTATGACCATGACTGCGGTGACCAACGACCTTCTCAGCCAGATCAAGGCAGAGGATGCAGGCAATGATGACCTGGAGGAGGGGATCGATGAACTCTCCGATGCCACGGACAAGCTGGTGGATGGCACCGGCACCCTGGCGGAGAGCATGGGAACCGCCTACAAGGGAACAAAAACCATCGCGGAAAATATGAACAAGGTTTCCTCCGGAAGCCTGACCCTGGCCCAGGCCCTCGGAAAATATACCAACGGTGTTGATGTCCTTTACAGCAAGGTGCCTGATCTTAAGGACGGGGTAAATGTCCTGGAGACAGGAGCCTCCAGACTGGCCAAAGGCGCCGCATCCTTAAAGACAGGGACCGAGACCTACGTAAACGGAGTGGACACCCTGGCAGGAGGACTACTGGGGGATGGTACAAAGAAGAACCCGGGTTATCTGGCGGGCGTGGAAGCACTGGCTGACGGCGCTTCAAAGCTCTCCGGCCTCAGCAGGCTGGGGGAGGTGAGTGATGCTGTATCCCTGATGAAATCCGCCACAGGCTCCGATACGACCTACACCATGCCGGACGGCAGCAAGAGTCCCACCCTGGGCTACGCAGCCGGAGCGGTGGAAGGCGGCCTGGAACAGGTGATCGGCGGGTTGAAGGAAATGAAGGATTCCACCACCGGAGAATCCCTGAAGACACTGGCGGGATCCATGGATGCCGCCGCCAAAACCCTGACCTCGGCCTCTCAGGCAGTGTCCTCCGCATCCGAAGATCTGAACTCTGCCCGGGAATCAGCAGATGAAAAGATCGGCAAGGCAGCTGAGGAGATCGGCAGCCAGGCGGCAAATATCGATAAGGCAAAGGACCAGCTGGAAGGCAAACAAAAAGAGATCAACGAGGCTATAGATAAGAAGAATGAGGAGATCTCTTCCCGGAATAAAGAAATCTCCGAAGCAAAGGAGAAGATCAACGATGCGGCAGGGGACTGCAACAGCGGAATAGAAAATACAGTCTCCGGCCTCAGGGAGGCGAAAAAACAGCTTGAATCCGCCAGGAAGGCTCTGGAAGAGGCCCAGACGGAGGAAGTCAGCTTCAAAGACCAGATCGGAAAGCTGAATAAAGAGATCGATGACCTTCAGGCCAGGATCAACAGTCTGAAGGACAAAAAGGTATCCGGAGCGGATATCGAATCTGTCTCCGAAATCGGGACTTCGGATGTCAGCCTGGATCTGACCGGGATCAGCTCAGATACCTTATCCGGATACGGAAAGGATCTGGAAGGAATATCCATTGAACCCCTGAATGTGGAAAAGCAGATCGGAACCATCAGTGCCATCGCCGCCGGTGTCAGTGAGGCTTCGGGGAAGATGACGACAGATCCTCTGGATACGCTGATCGGCAGCCTGCAGAAGGTCAAGGAAGGAGCATCGGGGGTGAAAGCCGGAATCTCCTCCCTCCACACCAACTTAAACTCCCTGGAGACCGCCACCGCCCAGTTCCCGGCAGCGGCAAAGGGCATCACCGCCCTCAATGAAGGATTCACGGTACTGACCCAGAATAACGGCACCATCAGGGCAGGGGCAGCCGCTCTTCTTCAGAACGGACCGATTCTTGCTTCAGGCGCAAAGGAGGTAGCGGACGGGTCAGCCCAGATGGCAGGGGGAACCGAAACCCTGGCCAAAGGGACCTCCACCCTGTCCAAGGGTGTTTCCAAACTGGCCTCCAACAATTCCCTGCTGAACAAAGGTGCGGAAGATCTGGCCAAAGGGACCTCCCTCTTATCCGACGGTACCGGAAAGCTGTCCGACGGTATGGATAAGCTTCTGGAAGGTGCAGAAACCTTAAAAGACGGAATGGAAGAGTACAGGAACGAGGGTATCTCGGAGATCATCGATCTCTACCGGGAAGATATCCTGGGGCTGAAGGACCGGTTTGAAGCGGTCAAAGAAGCAGGAAATGATTATCAGATCTACACCCGGATCTCTGACGGAGAGAAGGGAAATGTCAAATTTATCTATAAATCCGATGAGATAAAGGCGGAGGATTCCGACAAAGAATAAGGAATCCGGGCAGTCCGCCGGAAAACCGGACAGAATGGACGGAAGGACGGTTATGAACCCCATATTCAGGACCGGCCTTCCTTTTTTCATGTGCGGGAAAATGTGTCAAAAAGTCCCTGAAAAGGTACATTTACACTGCTTTATGAGTGGCTGAAACAGGGACTTGACATTACCCAACACATTGTTCAATAATGTTGTTGTATAAAACCTTATAACTTTAGTATAATACAGTAATGTAACTTAAAGCTGACCTGTATTCTGCCTGAAAAAAGCAGAATGATGAGACTGAAACTGTGGGAGAATAGAGATGTATATCCTGTTTTTATTATTCTGGATCCTGTTGAACGGAAAAGTAAATATGGAGATCCTGATCTTCGGTATTGTGATCTCCGGAGCGGTTTACTGGTTTACCTGCCGTTTCCTGGATTACAGTATACAGAAGGATATCCTTCTGATGAAAAAGGCAGGGATCCTGCTCTGGTTCTTTATCGTACTGATGAAGGAGATCTTCTGGGCCAACTGGAATGTGCTGAAGCTCGTTTACTCCGTAAAATATCAGCCGGAACCGGCCCTGGTCTATTTTAAGGCTCCTTTCAAGACGAAGCTGGCAAGGGTCCTTCTGGCCAATTCCATCACCCTGACACCGGGGACCATCAGTGTTTCCGTGGAGGGTGACGAATTTTGTGTACACTGTCTGGACAGGACATTTTCCGAGGGGATAGAATCTTCGGATTTTGTCCGTATACTGCATAGACTGGAGGCGGATCTGCCATGAATTACACCTCGGTATTTAACTACGTTTTAATGGGCTGCATGCTGCTGCTTGCCCTCTACATCCTGATCGCCATTGTCCGGTCCTTCCTCGGCCCGAAGATGTCGGACAGGATCATCGCGGTAAATATGATCGGTACCTTTACCATTTCGATCATCGCCATCCTTACCATCTACTTTG
>CAJGDH010000214.1 GCA_904502145.1 uncultured Eubacterium sp. | reverse complement strand
CGCAATACCGAATGAAAGTATTCATTTGCTTCCTCACGGTCCTTTTTGCCGAGAGCCTGTGCCACAAAGATGGAAGCAGCGGTTCCAAGCGCATAAAAGATCGCGAAAAACAGCAGTTTAGGCTGAGCGGTGAGCGAAACTGCAGAGACCGCGCCTTTTCCCAAAGGGGCGATCATTTTGGTATCGATTGAAGTGATCAGGACGCCGACAAGGTTTTCCAGGATAGCAGGTATTGCGATCCTGATAAACTCATTTCTTACGTCCGATCTGATTTTGTTCTTTTCCAATGTTCTTATTCCTTGGTATTTTCTTACATTTACAGAGAAATCCTATAGTTTTTCAGGACCAGGGTATCATTCACGGAATAATCATATCGATTGATGATCCGCAGACGTTCCGGCAGACCTTCCCGGGAGGAAAATTCCTCTCTGACTATACCTTCATCCAAAAATAACAGATCCGGATCCATCTCTTTTTCTTCCTCCTCGGTCAGGAGAAGCTCTATGATATCTCCGCGGGCCTCCCGTACGATACAGCGATACTCCCTGCTGTCGTCAAAAAAATGTACTTCTTCCGGCAGCTCCTGCTCCAGCCTGAAGCTGTTTTCACTTACGATGCAGCCTTCTTTTACCTCGTAGGGTTCGAAGATGAGGCTGTCCCGGAAATATGCCATCAATAAGCCTTTTACCGGCAGTTTTTCCACAGGTATTTCAAATCGTCTCATCGTTTCAGTTCCTCCTTATACCAGTCAGACAAAGTTTCCATGGGAAACTGCGGAGCAAACCGGTTCTGATAGATCATAAGAATTTCTTCCGGCATCAGTTCTTCCACCGGTACTCCCCGGCGATATTCTTCACGATCCAGCTGAGCAAGAGCTTTGACCCTGCTCCTAAGCATATCTTCCATAACCTGGTCGATCATATGAGCACTCAGCTTCATCTGGCGGAATGAATCGGGATAATCAACGGCGTATAATGCCGGATCAACCTCGCTGGCCAGACGGTAATATCCGTCTCTGGCCGGACAGGTGCGGATCTCACCCCAGCCGTCACTTTGACGTTCCCCGATCAATGTGTGAAGGATAGGGGAGATATCCTGGGGTTTTCCATCTTTTCTCTTTACTCTCAGGATGGAGCCTTTGGCAATACATCTGAAGATGACTCCGTCGCGGTTCCACCGGATGTTTCTGCTGTAATCCTTATAGATTCCCGTATACTTGCTTTCGATAACGAGTTCGCCGGGTATTTTCAGAAGATATTCTATCTCATCAAGCAGATCTTCCGCACTGACAGCCGGCATACCCACTTCATTCAGGAGCAGGGTGTCGGACAGACAGCATATGTCGAAACAGTCGGCAAGAATATGGGCCTTCGGGGCCTTTTCCCTGACCCCGTCGATGCCAAAGCAGACCTCTCCGAAACCTTCTTTGGCAAACGATCCGATATTCATGACGGCATTGTCCCGGAAAAAGGCAGCGATCCGACGTATCTGTGAGTCGGACCCGTAGACAGTGCCGCGGAAGGTCTGGCCGGCGGTCAGGGCATCCGTCATCTGTCCCTCCTGCGAGATGATCCGCTCTGTTTCAGGAGATGTGTAGACAAGAAGATGGCTTTCCGTATCACCGGTATAGCAGTTGTTCAGCCCGGATGGCTGTTCACTCCTGTGGGGGTCTCTGCCCGGAGCAATCCGGTAGCGAAGCTGGGTCTTATCAATCTTCACAAGGCAGGCACAGGCGGGAACCGGAAGCAGCCTTTTTCTTCCGTCACTGAGATATGCGTTGGTGCAGATCATATTTTCTTCATCTTCATCCGTAATGACGAACCTCCGGAGCAGTTCACGGATCTCCGCTCCGGGAATGTACTGGGAGGTTGAAGGACCGTCAGCGTAAGGTTGATAAAAGCATGTCGGTGTGATAAGAAGCACCGAATAATCCAGTGCATGATAGCTGCACAGATCGGACAGGCCCGGAGGCTCTGTCCGGAAGTCCTCTGTCTCCACCAGAGAGAAGGATACTTCCCCGCTGATCCCTTCAGTGATCACACCGATCTGGTGGATCCCGGAAAGTGCTGTCCTTAGCGTTTTTTCCTTTTTGATCCGTTCTTGTTCAGAATCTGCTGCCGGATAGGAAAGAGAAGCATAAAAGATCTGTCCTGCTTTCAGACTACGTATACTGTAGCCTTCTTTCTCCAGAAATCGGCTGTTGGTGAAATATCCCCGGATGAAAGAGAGAGCTTCAGCGGCCTGTGACACTATCTTACCGGCTTCCAGGGCCAGTCTCATATATCCGTCCGGATGGGCAAATCCGACAGTAAGATCGTTTAAATCTATTCCGTGATCGGAGAGGATCCTGCCGAGAGGAATACAGGGAATACCGAATCTGTCACAGGGGATGTCATAACGGTATCCTTCTGCCGTCCTCACGGAACTCTCAAAGGTTACGTCCCCGATGGTTTTCATTTGAATTGAAATCATATCTGTTGGCCTCCTGTATTGTGTGACTCATCATTAACGCTTTCTGCCTCCTTTTCTTCAGGGAAGAAAGGAAGGAGCTCTGCCGCGTCAAACCACACGGCTTTCTGGGTTTTTCTGTCTATGGAAAACAGCGGTTTGCCACAGGCTGCCGCAAGATCGGTTCCCTGTTTTTTCATGGTCCGGATCCATCGGTTAAATTCATTTCTGCCCACAGAATAAGAAAGTCTGAGCCGCTCCATCGCTTCGTGATCTAAGTTAAGGTCTCTGAGAGATTTGACCCGCCCGCAAAGTTCCTCCCAGGCATAGGGCTGCCCCTCCGCTTCACGGTCAAAGCAATATGGACGAAGAAGAAGGGAGACCTTTTCATCTGTGCAGAATACTCTTTCCCTCAGAAGATCCAGATGCTGGGCTGTGGCCGCGTTCTCACAAATCTGGAAATCAACCCAGTTGCCTGCGTAACCATCCCTCAGATGGATTTCATTTTTTGCCGCTTTCTTGGCACTGCTGCAGCATTCTTCCGCAAGCAGATAAGCAGCATGAAAATTATCTTCCGGCTGAACAAAGGCGATCCCTGAGCACATATACATGGGTGCCCGGATTCCGCCTTCATCCCAGAAGGTAGCCCCCTCCAGATTTTTGTAGAGAAAGTCGAGGTAGGGGAAGGCAAGATCAGCATTGCACATACAGTTGATGTCGTCACCGGCCTGGTGGAAGACCAGGAATTCACGGACAAATTCTTCTCTTTTCCCTCCGCGGGAAACATAGTAATCCTCCAGATCCTTTAGGGTCTGTTTCATGACATTGCCGTAGACCTCCGCGATATTCTTGTCGACCCGGCGCCGGGTAATGATCCCTTCTTCATAGTCATTCGTTGTCCTCTGGATCTTACCGATGATAAGCCCCATGTTGTTTCCGTCGGAATGCATTACCGCTACATATTTCCTGCCATCATGCCATGTGCTGTT
>CAJGDH010000213.1 GCA_904502145.1 uncultured Eubacterium sp. | reverse complement strand
GAATTAGACTATAATATTTTTAAACCATAACCAACACGATTTTTTGATCGATGAGTAAAAAGAAAGGAAGAAAACTATGGCTGAAGTTACAATTACAAAAGAAAATTTTGAAAAAGAAGTTATGCAGTCCGACAAACCGGTTTTACTTGATTTCTGGGCATCCTGGTGCGGCCCCTGCCGTATGGTGGCTCCCGTTGTGGAAGAGATCGCCAAGGAGTTTGACGGCCAGATCAAAGTAGGAAAGATCAACATTGATGAGCAGAGAGAGCTTTCCCGCAAATATAAAGTCGTCAGCATCCCCACCCTCATGGTGATCAAGGACGGACAGGTAGTGAACCAGTCCATCGGTTTCCAGCCCAAAGAATCCATCTTAAAATTATTAGGATAAGATGGACCAGGCGTTTTATCAGGAATTTTACCGATTTCTGACCCGGCAGGGCTATCTGCCTGTCCGGTATAAGGAACTTCTCCTGTTTAAAAAAGAGGACTGGGAATATGTCCTTCTGGTCAGGGTGATACCGGAAACTCTGCCGGGGCAGGACCCCGCGGACGTGGACCGGGAGCATGACTTCCTCGACCGGCTGGTGAGGGATACCATGATCGTTACGGGAAAGAGGACGGAAGGGCTCCTTCTCCTGGTGAGGAGGGACAACCCGGATATCTCCTCCTTGAACCGGATCAGGACCTACCCTGATGTCTGGACTCTGAACCGGGTCTCAGGAAGACTTCTCATCTATGAAAACCAGAAGGCAGAATTCTTCGGGCTTGAGAAAAAGATCGAGGACTTTATGGTCCGTTGGGAGCAGCAATCCAGAGCCGAGAAAAAAAGCCGTCTTGCCCGGGTATTTACTCCGATGAATGTGGCTCTGATCGGGATAAACATCCTGGTGTTTGTCTTCCTCTCCATCCTGGGAGATACGGAGGACGCGGATTTCATCGCCCGCTGGGGCGGCATGACCTACTCCCTGGTCGCAGACCAGCACAGGTATTACCTGCTGCTGACAGCCATGTTCGTCCATTTCGGGATAGAACATATCGGGGAGAATATGCTGATGCTCCTGCTGGTGGGACAGACCCTGGAGAGGCATCTCGGGAAGGCCGGATATCTGGCCGTCTATCTTGGATCCGGGCTGATCTCCTCCCTGACCTCCTTGAGGTACACCCTGGCGGCGAATCCCAACACGGTATCCGGAGGGGCTTCCGGAGCGGTGTTCGGCGTTTTGGGAGGGCTGCTGTTCCTCATTCTGGAAAATGCACTGGCGGGAAGAAAAAGTCTGGAAGGAGTCTCCCTCCGGGGAATCATCTTTATCATCCTGCTTGGTGTCAGTCATGGCTTTATGGTGACCGATGTGGATAATGCGGCACATATCGGAGGACTGGCAGCGGGATTTGTGCTGACCGCAGTCATCGAACTGGGCCGCTGGGCAGCACAGGTCAACAGGGGGACGATAGAATAGAAGGAGGATATACTATGAAAAAAATCCTGTCACTGATCAGTGATGATTTTGAAGATCTTGAACTGACTTACCCCACTCTCCGTCTCCGGGAAGAGGGGTGTGAGGTAGTTACGGCCGGGGAAAAAGCCGGCCACAAATATCACGGTAAATACGGTGTCCCCTGGGAATCCGATATCTCATTCAAGGATGCTGATCCGGATGAGTACGACGGCCTTCTGGTGCCGGGCGGATGGGCTCCGGACAAGCTTCGCCGTTTTCCGGAGGTCCTTGAGATCGTCCGCAGGATGAATGCGGCGGGCAAACCCATCGGCGAGATCTGTCACGCCGGCTGGGTCCTGATCTCAGCGGATATCCTTCGGGGCAAGACAGTGACCAGCACTCCCGGAATCATGGACGATATGAGAAATGCCGGAGCTACCTGGGTGGACCAGCCTTCAGTGGTGGACGGAAATATCATTTCCGCCCGGAGACCGCCGGATCTTCCGGAGTACATGAAGGATTACCTTAAGGTACTGTTTTCCTGAAAAAAAGTTTTAATAAAATGTAAATAATTATTGGAAAATAACTGGAAATCGGTAATTTTACGCAACTATTCAATAGTCACAGACGCCGTAAACAAGGCGTTTGTGACTAATTTTTTTCGAAATATTACAAATTTGTTAAAAATTATTGATTTTTTATTTAGACTATGTTAATATACTCTTCGAACACACCAAATGAGTTCAAAAGGAGAGATATTAACAATGGTTTTTAAAACATTATGTCATAGAGCTGCTTTATTCACCCTCGCACTTTCCCTTGCCTTCGGTATGTTTTTTGTAGAGCCCGCATTCGTTCAGGCTGAGACAGCAGAGAAGGAAGAGGTACAGGAAGAAGAATCCAACTACGATCGTTGGATGGATGTCTGCGATACCATGCTGAAGAATCTGAAGAAGTATCGTTTCAGATACGGCAATAACGGTGTCAAGAGCACATATAAGCAGGGTAAGGCCCGCGGCAGAAGATGTAATTGTGCATTATACGTATCCTGGTGCCTGCAGCAGTATGGCGCCATTGATTTCGGCGATAAATTCTATGTCAAAGGAAGCGGAAAACTCTGGAGAAACTTCAGATGGGACAGCGACAAGGTCAAGGTGATCCGTGTTTACAAACGCTGCTCCTCCACCAAGCTTAAACCCGGTGATGTGGTCTGCTGGTCAGGTACCGCACATGCCAATATCTATGCGGGGAGAAGCAAGAGCGGAAAGAGGCTCTGGTACGACGGCGGAAAGGTTGCCACCAGAGGAAACCACAGAGGAAGCCGCTATTCCAAAACCGGCAAACAGGCTTACGGTTATCTCAACCGCAGAAGAATATCCTACGTAATTCGTATTAAAGACGTCAATAAGTGATACACCCAATATATCAAATCATTCAGAAAAAGCAGCTGCTGATTTAAGCAGCTGCTTTTTCTATGTTCTTCTATAACTTCTTAAATGACTGATCAGCCGTTCTATAACCAGTCCTCCATAAGGTTCATGGTCATGGCCCAGGGGGGGACCGGGTTCCCTTCGTTTTCTCCCAGGAACAAAAAGGCGGTCTCATAGGAGGGTTTCTTTGAGGGGTAGGTCCCCTTGCCGTCGGTAAAGTACAGGACCCCTTTCAGATATTGAAATTCTCCCTGCTCCAGCAGACTGTCGATGTAGCGGAAGGCAGGGCGGAAATCTGTCCCTCCCCCTCCGATCATCTCGAATTCCCTGAAGAGAAGGTCGATATCCTCCCGGGACCGGATCACAGTGTCCGACCGGACCGGGTTATCACACTGGATCACCCGGATATGGCTTTTCCGGAAGTAGGAGTCCTCCGCGCTGATGATCCGGAAGGTCTCTTCCAGAAATCTCCTGACCAGAGGGCCATTGGTGGAGTAGCTGGTGTCTATCACGATGACGAAATCCAGGATCCTTTTTATCTCCCGGCTTTCCAGAGGCTCGATCAGAGGCATGTTTCCGTATAGTTTCAGGCCGTAAGTATAGTAGTTAACATCGAAATTGTCCTCAT
>CAJGDH010000212.1 GCA_904502145.1 uncultured Eubacterium sp. | reverse complement strand
TCATTATATAGGTTTTTCCCGTTTTTTCAATACATTTGAGGAAAACTCCTGTTTTTTTTTGAAATAACTGTATGTAACCGGAAATGAAGACAAAAAAATCCTGCGGAAATGATACCGGTCCGGCTGTAAGCCGGCGGCAGGATCCCGCAGGATGATTTTTAAAATACAAGCCATTTGCTTATGACGTAATTGCCGATCACCACAGCAGCCTGGGCGGCAGTCTTGACCAGGATCGCGTCGATGCCGAGAAGGCTTATCCCCACATAGAGGATCGTTTCCTCCATCAACAAGGTTCCGATCCTTCCCCCGAAGAAGGCCAGGATCTCCTTCATGATCCCGGAGGGATCACGGCGGTCACTGGAAAATACCCAGGTACGGTTGGTCACATAGGCAAAGGATACCGCCAGGATCCAGGAGACGACATTGGCGGCCAGGGCATCCATGTGAAATACCCTTATCAATATGGCGAAACTTCCTATGCTGACCACAGTGGTCAGCCCGCCGAAAAACAGGTAGAGGATCAGTTCCCTGTACCTGTCAGGTATTCTCCTGTTCATGAAACCACACCTTTTATTTGATGATCTCGCGAAGGGCCAGGTTTATTCTGCCCATCTTGTCGATCTCAAGGACTTTGACCCTGACTTTATCCCCGATGTTGACCACATCTTCCACCTTGTCCACTCTGTTTCTGGACAGTTTGGAAATATGGATCAGGCCGTCCTTGTTGGGGGCGATCTGAACGAAAGCGCCGAAATTCATGATGCGGACAACCTCTCCGTCATAGATCTTTCCGGGTTCAACCGGCTCTACGATGAGGGAGATGATCTCCATGGCGCGATCGATCATTTCCTGTTCAACGCCGCAGATATCGATACGTCCGTCGTCGTTGATATCGATCTTGACGCCTGTCTCCTCGATGATGGAGTTGATCACTTTACCCTGTTTTCCGATGACTTCGCTGATCTTCTCAGGATCGATGGTCATCTGTTTGATCTTCGGTGCATACGGGCTGAGCTCTGCTCTCGGCTCTGCGATCACCGGCTCCATGACCTCGGTGAGGATATATTCTCTGGCCTCTTTGGTCCTGGCGATGGCTTCCCTGATGATCGCGGGGGTAAGACCATGGATCTTGATATCCATCTGGATGGCTGTGATACCGTCATGGGTACCGGCAACCTTGAAATCCATATCCCCGAAGAAGTCTTCCAGGCCCTGGATATCGGTAAGAACTACGTAATCATCATCGGAATCCCCTGTCACAAGACCGGTGGAGATACCTGCCACAGGCTTCTTGACCGGCACACCTGCTGCCATGAGGGACAGGGAGGAAGCACAGACACTTGCCTGGGAGGTGGAACCGTTGGATTCCATGGTCTCGGAAACGGTACGGATGGCATAGGGGAACTCGTCTTCGCTGGGCAGTACGGGGAGTAAAGCCCTCTCTGCCAGTGCGCCGTGACCGATCTCACGACGTCCCGGTCCTCTGTTGGGTTTGGTCTCGCCCACGGAGTAGCTCGGGAAATTATAATGATGCATATATCTCTTGGCGGTTATGTTTGCATCCAGACCGTCCACCTTCTGGGCCTCGGAAAGAAGGGCCAGGGTTGTGATGGTCATGATCTGGGTCTGACCGCGGGTGAACATACCTGAACCGTGTACTCTGGGGAGAAGGTCGATCTCTGCTGCCAGGGGACGGATCTGGTTGATAGCCCTGCCGTCGGGACGCTTGTGATCCTTGAGGATCATCTTGCGCACGGTCTTTTTCTGGAATTTGTAGACTGCGTCGTCGATCAGAGGAAGCCAGTCTTCATGCTCTTCTGCGTATCTTTCTTCCAGTTTATCCTTGATCCCGCGGATATTCTCCTCGCGGACCTGTTTTACGTCCGTAAACACTGCCTCTTCCATGGCTTCCGGTGTGATGAAGGATACCATATCCTCCCAGAGATCTTCCGGAGTGTCCACATGCTCATAATCATGTTTCTCTTTTCCGCACTCCTCGACGATCTTGTCGATGAAACGGATGATCTCCTGGTTTACTTCATGGGCCTTGAAGATGGCTTCAATCATGGTGTCTTCCGGTACTTCCTTGGCGCCTGCTTCGATCATGATGACTTTCTCAGCCGTGGAAGCAACCGTAAGATAAAGATCGGACTCAAGCTGCTGGTCGTTGGTGGGGTTGATGATGAACTCCCCGTCGATCAGGCCGATGATGGTGGCAGCGATGGGACCGGCAAAGGGAATGTCGGAGATGGATGTGGCGATGGATGCGCCGAGCATGGCCGTAACCTCCGGAGAACAGTCCGGATCCACTGACATTACCAGGTTGTTCAGTGCAACGTCATTGCGGTAATCCTTGGGGAACAAGGGACGCATGGGGCGGTCGATCACACGGGAAGTAAGGACAGCATGCTCGCTGGGCTTACCCTCTCTCTTGTTGAATCCGCCGGGAATGCGGCCTACGGAGTACATTTTCTCCTCAAAATCAACACTCAGGGGGAAGAAATCGATCCCGTCCCTGGGTTTGTCGGACGCGGTGGCCGTGGAAAGGACAACGGTGTCACCGTAGCGCATGAAAGCCGCACCATTCGCCTGGGCAGCTACTTTACCGATCTCGACTGTCAGGGTTCTCCCTGCCAGTTCCATGGAAAACTGTTTGCTCATATGAAACCTCCTGTTTTTCTGCTGACGCGGCATCATACCGCCGTCAGACTAATGTAGGGAAGCCTCCGAAACAACTGAAAAACATACTTCCTGATCTCCACATCCGAAATACCCTTTTCAGAAGTCTCGGTCAGAGCCTCCCATAATTGCTCAATCTTTGTTATTCTACCACAAGGCAGCGCTTATTGCCAGTACTTTTTTCAGGTCAGAAAAAAGAATTTTTCGCAGGACAGGGAAATCCCCCATATCAGGAGATACCGGATGGATCTGTCTCTGATATGGGGGATCTGACCGTTCTTTCATTCTTTAATTATTTATAAAGAACGGATTATCTTTCGTCCTTCATGATCATTTGAAGTATTTCACGCCGCTTTCAAAGACTTTCTGGTCTTTCTCCGCGTAGATATTCCTGCCCACAAACTCTCCTCTTCTCTCGGAGTGGCCCATCTTGCCCAGGATCCGTCCGTCGGGGCTGGTGATCCCTTCGATACCGGCATAGGAACCGTTGGGGTTGAAGCGGACATCCATGGTGGCCTGTCCGTCCAGGTTGACATACTGGGTTGCCACCTGTCCGTTGGCAAAGAGCTTGTCGATCCACTCTTTATCCGCCACGAACCTTCCCTCTCCGTGGGAGGCAGGCACGGCAAATACATCACCGGGTTTTACTCCCTGGAGCCATGGGGACTTGTTGGTGACCACCTTGGTGTAGACCATGGTGGAGATATGACGGCCGATCTCATTGGTGGTGAGGGTGGGGGAATCATCCTGCTGGGGCCGGATCTCACCGTAAGGAACCAGTCCGAGCTTGATCAGGGCCTGGAAACCGTTGCAGAT
>CAJGDH010000211.1 GCA_904502145.1 uncultured Eubacterium sp. | reverse complement strand
TTTAACGGAATGCCGAGCTCTTTACCTTTCTCCTCCAGTGCTTCTGCTGCCATGTAGGTATGAGCAATACCTGTGGGGCATGCGGTGACGGCAAGAATACGATATCCGGATGCAGCGTCAGCTACGGGAGCTGCTGCAACAGGAGCTTCTTCCTTAACCTCTTCGGGACCATATTTCTCGGTTTCTTTCTCGTCGATGATCTGCAGATACTCATCAGCACTCGTAGCGTTGAGAAGTCTCTGGCGGAAATCACCATCCATTAAAACGGTGGATAATCTGGCCAGTGCTTCCAGATGAACGTCGGAGCCTGTTGCCGGAGCAGCGATCATGAAGAACAGATTGGAGGGCTCGCCGTCCAATGCGTCACAATCAATGCCCTGGGGAGCGGTCAGGGAAGCGATACCCGGTTTAACTACTGCTTCATTCTTGGAATGAGGAATACAGATACCCTCTCCGATAGCAGTAGGACCTTCGGATTCTCTCTTCAGGATCCCTGCCTTAAAGCCTTCCACATCATCGATGTTGCCGGCTTTTGCGTGAAGCCCGATCAATGCGTCAAGCATCTCTTCCTTGGAAGAAACATCAGCATTCAGGATCACACTGTCTTTTGTGAGTAAATCAACAATTCTCAATGTTTTATTCTCCTTTCTCTCTTCATATCACTACTGGATCAGCTGCTCAGCCTGGGCCAGTGTTCCCGCATACATCTCCGCGGAAGCAAGTCCCTCGGAAAATGCGGTGGCACTTCCTGCAGCAGTTCCGGTGATCAATGCACGTTTGTAATCGCCGGATTCCATATAACCGGCTACAAAACCGGCTACCATGGAGTCACCTGCGCCTACGGAATTGACGACTTTGCCCTTAGGCGTTCCGATGCGGAATGTCTGGCCGTCTTCCGTTACCAGCATAGCTCCATCTCCTGCCATGGAGATCAGAACATTTCTGGCACCTTTCTTCTGCAATTCCTTAGCGTAGAAGGCGATCTCGTCGTCACCTTTAAGCACCTTGCCGAACATCTCACCCAGCTCGTGATTGTTGGGTTTGATCAGGAAAGGATGATACTTCAGAACATTTAACAGAAGGTCTTTGGTTGCATCCACAACAACGCGGATCCCCTTGCCTTCAAGTCTGGCAAGGATCCTCTCATAAACATCCTCCGGAAGTGTGTTGGGGATCGACCCTGCAAGGATAAGGATATCTTCCTCATTCAGGCCGTCCAGTTTGCAGAAAAGCTCTTCAAGAGCTTCAGGTGTGATCACCGGTCCCTGACCGTTAATCTCTGTTTCGTCCCCGTGTTTTACCTTCACGTTGATGCGGGTATTTCCTTCCGGCAAATGAATAAAATCTGCCTTGATACCCATAGCGTTCACGCCCTCTTCCAGGGCATGTCCGGTAAAGCCGGCCACAAATCCGAGAGCTGTGGTCTCCTGTCCGAGCATTCTCAGAATGCCGGATACATTGATCCCTTTGCCCCCGTAATAGATGGCCTCACGGATAGAACGGTTAATGTCCCCGGGTACAAGTCCCTCTAGGAACACAACATAATCCAGAGCGGGATTAAAGGTAACCGTATAGATCATATTGACCTCCCCCTTTCATCATCTTAATCAGAACCGGTCATCTTCAAGTGCAAAAAAAAACCGATGCTTAGCAACATTATACCATGCACTGAATATTATGCAAACAAATAATGTTGATAAGCATCGGAAAATTTTGCCGATTACTCTCCTGCGTAAGGAACTACAGCGCCTTCGTAGGTATCGTTGATGTAGTTAACGATGGTCTCGGACTTGAGAGCGTTGGTCAGGGCAACGATCTTTTCGGAAGCTTCATTTCCTTCCTTGACTGCGATAACATTCACATACTGCTGGATCGCATCGCCGTCAGCTGCCTCGATAGCCAGGGCATCGTTCTTTACATTTAATCCTGCCTCAAGGGCATAGTTTCCGTTGATGACACCGAATGCCACGCTGGGAAGCTGCTTGGGTACCTGAGCTGCCTCAACTTCCACCAGTTCAAGATTCTTGGGATTCTCAGCAACATCGTTGACGGTAGCTGTGATCCCTGCGCCTTCTTTCAGGGTGATCAGGCCTTCCTGCTGGAGGAGCAGAAGTGCTCTTGCCTCGTTGGTGGTGTCGTTGGGGATGGCGATGGCATCGCCGTCTGCCAGTTCATCCAGGGTTGCTTTCTTTCCGGGATAGATTCCGAAAGGCTCATAATGGATCTTGCCGTTTTCAGCGATTGCCAGCTTGGTGCCGTTCTCCTCGTTGAAGGAATTCAGGTAGTTGATATGCTGGAAATAGTTGGCATCCATGTCTCCGGTGTCTACGACCATATTAGGCTGAACATAGTCTTCAAAAACCGTAACCTGAAGGTCATAACCCTGCTCTTTCAGGATGGGAGCTGCCTGTGCAAGAATCTCCGCATGTGGGGTTGTGGAAGCGGCAACAGTGATCACTTCAAGTTCGCCTGCGGGAGCCTTTGCGGATGTGGTCTCTGTCTCAGTCTTTCCGGCAGAACCGCCGCATCCCACGAGTAATCCCATTGTCAGTGTTGCTGCAGCTAACAATGCAATAATTCTCTTTCTCATGTTTCCTCTCTTTCCTCGCTCTTGGCGAAATTCGGGGCATTCCCCGGCTTTATGGGGGAATTCCTCATAGTTAATAAAGGTGCAAAGGGGGATCTCTCATCGAAAAAAGACCTTCCCCATTGTTCATTTATAATACAACGGCTGCAGGACCTGCCGGTCCCTTATACCGGTGTATATCTTTAGTTTTCGGGGCATGAAAATTGATGATATATGTTCACCTTCATGTCTCTTTTTTTCGGGGGCATGAATAATGATGATATATATTCTTTTTCTTGTTCCCTTGTTTCTGGAAGGGCATGAAAATTAATGATATATATTCTTTTTCTTGTCTCTTCGTTTTCGGCGGCACGAATAATGATGATATATGTTCACTTTCATGTCTCCTTTTCTGGAAAAGCATGATTTTATCGAATTTGTTTTATCTGTCATGTTTTACCGAATGATGTGAAACAACATCATCAACAAAATCATGAAAAAAACATGCTTTTTCTAAAATGCGAACCACATTTTTTCAAAAATAACATAATTATTAGGTCCAAGGTTTGAATCGAGCCTGAAAAAAATATTTAACAAGTAATTATCATGCTTATAAGACAGTTTATGGCCTCATACGAGATGTGAAAAACATCCGGAGGATTTATTCGGAGAATATATCCAGGAGATGTATCCACGGAATGCATCCAATGGAATATATCCGTAAAATATATCACACTCTCCGCTTGTCCAGTTTCTTGGAGATCAGAGTACCGATCAGCTGGAAGATCTGGACCAGAAGCACCAGAAGGATAACGGTGATCCAAAGGATATTGGCCTGGTAACGGTAATAACCGTAACGGATGGCGATATCGCCTAAGCCGCCGCCGCCCAGTACACCGGCCATCGCCGAGTAGCCCAGGATGGTGGTAGCTGCAATGGCAGCCCCTACTAACAGAGACGGTTTGGATTCCGGCA
>CAJGDH010000210.1 GCA_904502145.1 uncultured Eubacterium sp. | reverse complement strand
TTTTTCAGGTTGTAGGTCGGGGAGGAAGCCATGGCCAGGATCTCTCCGGTCTCAGCGTCCAGCACCACCAGGGAACCGGTAAAGTCTTTGATCTTCTCGTATGCGGTCTTCTGCAGATCCGCGTCTATGGTAAGGGTGAGATCAGCCCCTTTCTTCAGGGAGGAGGGAGAGGCGGAATGGACCAGATACTGATTCATTGTTTTCTCTGCCCCGTAATTCCCGTATATTTTTGAATGATATCCGATCAGGGAAGAAAATGCCTTTCCGTGGAGATAGTGCCTGCTGCCGCCGGCTTCCTCCGTCCAGGCGATGGCCGTACCTTTCCGGTCAAGGATGCTTCCCCTTATATATTCTCTCTCATACTCTGCCTGTCTGGCGACGGCCTTTTTTTGGTCCGCTTCCGCCGACACTCCGGGCAGGAGCGCGGAATTTCTGAACAGCGCCACAAACATGCTGATAACCAGAAGCAAAGATACGCTTTGCACGATCTGCGCTCTTCGCAAAAAATTCATCTTCTTCATTGCTTATTCCTTTCCATGATATATCTCCGGAAATGCACAGAAGAACACTGATCAGCATAAAGCTGACCACAAGGGAGCTTCCGCCGCTGGAGATGAAGGGGAGGGTGATCCCTGTCAGGGGACACAGCCCCGTACTTCCGGCGATGATGATGATGGTCTGGTCAAAAAACATGAACAGAAGGCCCACCGCCATCATACGGTGGTATCTGTCTTTCTTCCGCACACAGACCTTCATCCCCTCAAGCCAGAGGAGGATAAAAACAAGAAAGACCAGAAAGGCAAAGATCATACCGCACCTCTGGATGAGGGCAGGATAGACCAGGTCGCTGGTCTTCACCGGCAGGTCCGTGATGGAGGAGGTTCCGAACCATCCTCCAAGCAGGATGGATTCTCTGGCTTTCAGCAGCTGGTATCCCTGGCCCAGAGGATCAGACTCCGGGTGGCGCCAGTAGATAAAACGGTTGGCGATCTTGTTGAAACTGGAGAGGTATCTCACGGCCAGCGGATTTGCGGCTATGGCTTTTCCGGCCGCCGCCCACTGCTTCAGTTTCACCCCGGCCGTCACGGCCAGAAATGACATAAGACCCAGTCCTGCTGCCGTCCCCCCGAAGATCCGCAGATCGGGGACAAACATAAACAAAAAGGTCAGAAAGACCATGAGGATCAGCAGAAGGGTACCGAACTCATTCTGCAGCACCAGAAAGCCCATCTCCACAAAGGAGACGGCAAAAAATGCCCTGATCCTCCGGGCTGAGGGTTGTTTAGTGGTACCCAGCAGGGCCGCGGCGATAAAAAGATAGAGGAATTTCACCAGCTCGGTGGTCTGAAAAGATAATCCCCCCAGATGGACCCAGTTCCTGGCCCCTCCCACTCCCCGGGCAAAAACCAGGGTAAACCCGGCCAGGAGAATGGAGAAAACCGTCAGGATCTCAGCCGTCCTCATGGAAGAACAGATCCTGAACTTCCGGTAGATAAAACCGGTGACCACTGCTAGGGAAAATGCGGCCAGGTACTGCAGCTGAAGACCTGCCGCTGCGGATCCGCCGGAGTATGCCTCCGGTTTTTTCAGCAGCAGTTCCGCACGAAAAATGCTTTGCAGCATGGTCCCCACCGTCAGGAGGATAAGGGACAGCATGACGATCTTCTGGTTCCCCCGGACCAGGCAGGTAAAAAAGTCTGCCAGGACCGTGATCAGGATCAGGAGGGGGAGCAGGTCAAGATAGATCTGTCCCGCCCCTTTGGCCGAAACAAAAAGCATGGCTGCGATCTCCAGGGGGATCACTGCCAGAACAGGACTTCTCAGCCCGGAATAGACTGCACGCTGGCACTCCCAGCTGATCCGTCCGGATATAAGATTTCCTTCCTTTTTTTCATGCCTGTTGCTCATATAAGGATCCTCTCTCTTTCCGAAGCTGTGACCACAGGCCGGCTGT
Source organism: uncultured Eubacterium sp. (assembly GCA_904502145.1). Lineage (GTDB taxonomy): Bacteria > Bacillota > Clostridia > Lachnospirales > Lachnospiraceae > Anaerobutyricum. The sequence goes on along the minus strand of CAJGDH010000210.1, from coordinate 1,598 downwards.
GATCATTCTGCTCAGTGACGAACAACTCGTAAGCCCCCAGGAAAAAATGGCTCCGGTCTTTTAAGGGATACCGGTCCACATGTTTACCCTCGGCGTAGATCTTATTCTGGCTCCCTCTGTTAAACAGCACGGGTATGCCCTCAGCCTCCGAGATCACACAATGCTTCCTGGCGATATAGATATCCCCCAGGACAAGGTCATTGGAGGGGTCTCTTCCGATGGAGAAGGGATAATGGTCGACTTCGGCCACCTTTACCACGTTTTTCTCCTCATCCAGCACCGTAAGCCGGATGGGATTCTTTATGCTGACCGGGGCAGATGCGGTTCCTGAAACCGCCATGGATTCGTTTCTTCTCGCGGGCATGGGTACGACATTTCCCTGTCCGGCTGCCGGTTCTAAGGCCGCAGCCTGATCCTGTACAGATGGCCCGGGATTCCTTCGAACCCTCCTGTTCCTGATCTCCTCTTCCCGCTGCATACGGATCCTCTTCCGTCTCAATTCATCTTCTTTCTGCACTTTTAATGCCCATTCATCCACAAAATGTTCTCCCACCTGATCCGCTTTCTTAAGTCCCCTGTTGGCCAGGGTGATGATCAGGGCGGTGAGAATGATCATAAGGACAATTGCAGCCTGAGAAATCACTGACATAAAAAAACTCCTGCCTTTCCAGGGCTTAGAGCCCTTTCTATGACAGGAGCATAGCATATGCCGGACCATTCCTGAACAGTCCGGGTTTCTTTATTTTTACGCAGAAGGCCTGCGCAGGCGGTCGAGAGCATCCAGGATCCGGTCAAGATTCCTGCTCTCATGGTAGGAGGCCTCCTCCCCCAGGTTGCCCTGCAGCATGGAGATAAGCTCGGAACCCTCCAGCCCCAGCCTGTCCATCTCCGCTTCCAGGTTGCGGGCCTTGGTCTCATCAAAATCCTTCCGGTAGCACTTGCCGGTCCAGATGGTGTACAGGAGGGCACAGTAACAGTAAATGTCATTCATCCGGAAGTCCTTGGAAAACTTGTTGGGTTTCCGCAGGAAGCAATAGTCCTCGAACTTCTCCATCTCAAGGGGATCGGAAGGATTGTTTCTGGCGGAGGACAGATTGGGAAACTCCCAGGCAGGGTAGTCCTCCCATGACCCGTCTCCTTCCCAGGCTGCTGTTCCCGCGTTTTTAAAGGCCTGGTTCTTCCGGTTGCGGTTGACGTCGTCAAAGAGGACACGGTCCACCGAGGAATAGCGGGAATACCCCGTTTTTTCATAACCGTAATCCTTCATGGCTTCCAGGATTTTCAGCTGCTTCCCGATGCAGACGGAGATCCACCAGCGCTGGGAGGCAGGCAGCTCATATACGGAATTATATTTTCTGCTCAGGTCCTCATCCACCTCATAACCCTTTTTCCGAAGGGTGTCCGCCGCGGATTCGATCAGCATCCAGACCTCCTGGCTGTTGGCCAGGGAATCCGCCTTGTACTTCGCGATCATCTCGATGATCATCTCCGTGGGCGTGATTCCCAGAGGGGCCATCTGTGCCTTGGCCAGGAGCTTTTCAATGGACTCCAGGGAAGGCTGCAGGGCGATGCAGAAGCGGAGGAGCCACTCGCGGGTA
>CAJGDH010000209.1 GCA_904502145.1 uncultured Eubacterium sp. | reverse complement strand
GCCTGCTTTTGACGGAGGTAGCCTTGGTGACCCAGAACCTGGCGTTCTCCGGAAGGTAGTCCTCCCAGGGAATAGCCTTTATGTTCTGGAATAATTCCTCGAAGGAAAGAGCCCTGAACTCTCCCACTTTAAGGAGGATGCGCTGGGCAGTCCTCAGGGAGATGTTGGCTTTTACCATAGCCTCTATATCACCGGCAAAAGTGACCTTTCCGTCTTCCACTTTGGTGATGGTATATCCCAGATCTGTAATTTCTCTTTTGCAAACCGCTTCCAGACCGAAATGGCAGGGAACGACATATTCCAGCTGATTCTTCATGTCTCCTCCGAATCTCATATCTTGACTTGTATTTCTTGTCTTTTATTTCTTGTCTTTTATCTTAGCTTTGTCTGACTTATGATCTTACTTAATTTTACTTTTCTCCCACAACCGTGTCAACCGGCTATACGCAGGCTTCATAACCGCGCAAAAAAAGGGAGCGGTCCTTAAGGACCTGCTCCCCGATCAACTTCCTGAGATAATATGGATCCGGTGACTATCTCACAACGATCTTCTTGAATTTCTTCTTTCCGCGTTTCAGTACACGGCCCTCTCCTGCAAGATCATCCAGTGTGTAGGCTGCCTTGGGATCGGTCACCTTCTCTCCGTCCAGTGTAACACCGCCCTGAGTCACATTTCTTCTGGCTTCGGATCTGGTGGGGGCCAGTTCTGCCTTGACCAGAAGTCCCAGGATATCGATGACACCGTCTCTTAGATCTTCTTCTGTGATCTCTGTCTCCGGCATATCGGAAGCGGATCCCTGACTGAATAATGCTTTTGAAGCTTCTCTGGCCTTCTCGGCTTCCTCCTGGCCATGGACCAGCTTGGTCAGCTCATAAGCCAGGATATCCTTGGCGACGTTCAGCTGGCTTCCTTCCCAGTCGGACATGGCATCGATCTCTTCCAGGGGCAGGAAAGTGAGCATGCGGATACATTTCAATACGTCGGCATCTGCCACGTTTCTCCAGTACTGGTAGAAATCGAAGGGGCTGGTCTTCTCCGGATCAAGCCATACGGCACCGGACTGGGTCTTGCCCATCTTCTTCCCTTCGGAATTGAGGAGAAGGGTGATGGTCATGGCATGGGCATCCTTGCCCAGTTTACGGCGGATCAGTTCGGTTCCGCCCAGCATGGTGCTCCACTGGTCATTTCCGCCGAACTGCATGTTGCAGCCGTATTTCTGATATAATACATAAAAATCATAGCTCTGCATGATCATGTAGTTGAATTCCAGGAAGGAAAGACCCTTCTCCATACGCTGCTTGTAGCATTCCGCACGAAGCATGTTATTTACGGAGAAGCAAGCGCCCACCTCACGGAGCAGCTCCACATAATTGAGGTCCAGAAGCCAGTCCGCATTATTGACCAGCAGTGCTTTATCGTCGGAAAAATCGATGAAACGGCTCATCTGCTTACGGAAGCACTCGATGTTATGGTCGATGGTCTCTTTCGTCAGCATCTGACGCATGTCCGTACGGCCTGAAGGATCACCGATCATGCCTGTTCCGCCGCCCAGAAGGGCGATGGGCTTGTTGCCTGCCATCTGCAGACGTTTCATCAGACATAAAGCCATGAAATGTCCCACGTGAAGACTGTCCGCCGTCGGGTCAAAACCGATGTAAAATGTGGCTTCCCCGGCATTGATCATCTTTCTTATCTCTTCCTCGTCAGTAACCTGGGCGATCAGGCCTCTGGCTACCAGTTCTTCATAAACTCCCATACTTATCACCTCTTTAACTCATTCCTTGATACAATGAACCTAATTGTAAGGAAAAATCATGAGTTTGTCAATGTTTTTTTGGATCAGGTTCTCAATCTTATCCCGGGAAAAAACCAGGATAAAGCCCCCTGTGTCACTGCGTCTGTGGAAATAGACCGGGTGGCTTTGTGTATTCCTCTGAGGGAACATGTAATCCATGAGCTCGGGCAGAGGCGCCCATTTGAGCCTCTGTACATCCCCCGCCCAGGACCTGGTGGCGGAATCCGTAAAAATGACCCGTTTGTCCCTGTCGTAACCCAGCATGATCATGGTGTGGTAGGATCCCGCGTATTTTTTGTCCATGACGCTGGCGATCATATTATTCTTATAACGGATCCTGCTGGTCTCAAAGATCACCGGATTCCCGGAACAAAGGTGCCGGTCGATCACTTCCATGGCAGTTTTTCTCTTAAAATGCATGATATAGCTGCACTGGATGGACTCCTGCTTCAGGATCCGGCTGATCCCGTAGAGGGTTACCGGCATCTGTTTCTCCACCGGTCTGCTGTAGTTTTTCTCATAATCCTGCCGGGGAAGGAGATTTTTCTCCACCTGAGTGATGGTATCCTGAGGCTTGATGCCGGACAGGTTCCTCCTCATGGCAGCCAGGATCGAAGTGAGGGAGCAGCAGGCACAGCCGTGCATCCTGAGATAGTCACTGTACTCCCCGTATATTCCCGCATTCTGCTGGAACACCGGATATACCCTCTCATAGCCGTCCGGATAACAGATCCGCACCCTAAGATGGGGATGGGCCAGTTCATTTAATATCCCTTCATCGTATTCCAGAAAGCAGGACTGATTATGTTCCCGCAGGGTGAGACTGATCTCCGGAATCCCTTCTCTTTCTGTTCCTGTCCCCATATTTACCTCCTGAGATGGTTCGATCAGTTCAATCGGAATCGTCTCGACGATTCCGCGCGAGTTGCACATGAAACGATTGCCGCCTGAAGATCCAGGCGGCAATCCGGTCAATCTTTTTTATTTAAAAAACTAAACTAATTGCATCCTTTAATATTTGAATACGGCAACACCGTAAGCAGGAAGATCGTAGGCGATGGAGAATTCCCTGCCGTCGCATTCCTGTTTAACCGGTTTGTAGACCTCAGGCCTCTCGGCTCCGCTTCCTCCGAAATCCGTGGAGTCACTGTTGAGAACCAGTGTATGTTTCTTGCGGCAGGTGGTGCCTACCCGGTAATCCGGCCGGGCGATCGGAGTAAAGTTGCAGACAAAGAGCAGGTTGTTCCTTCCGTTGGCAGAATGTCTGGTGAAGGAGAAGATGCTCCTGTCGCCGTCATTGGCGTTGATCCATTCGAAGCCTTCCGGGATATTGTCGGCATCGTAGAGGCACTTGTTTTTCGTATACAGGTGGGCCAGATGACGGACAAAATTCTGGAGGTTCCGGTTGTCGTCCTCCTGGAGCAGATACCAGTCAAGCTCCCTCGCTTCACTCCATTCACGGTGCTGGCCGAAATCCTGTCCCATGAAGAGAAGCTTCTTTCCGGGATGGCCGACCATAAATGCGTAGCCTACCATAAGGTTTTTGAACTTATCCGTCGGGAAGCCGGGCATCTTTTCCACCATGGAACATTTCAGGTGGACAACCTCGTCATGGAAAACTATATGCTGGTACTTTCCCATGACGAGGTTGTCCATCTGAAATGTTCCATGGTGGAAAAGATGCCTGGTTTCCCGACGGATAAGTTCAAAAACCTTATGGTAGGCTACGCATTTATGGTCGGCCATCCCGGAAAGAAG
>CAJGDH010000208.1 GCA_904502145.1 uncultured Eubacterium sp. | reverse complement strand
ACGATTCAGTATTACAGGGAGGAAGTGATGGAACTCAGCAATATCATCAAATGGCAATATGTCCGCAAGATCCATGAGGACGGCAGGTATACGGCCAACAGTACCCTGTACACGGATATCTCCCACGAAGAGGAGCAGCTGATCGATTATTGTGACATGATCGCTGAAGCCCTGATCCGCTATAATATCGAGGTGGGGAAATATAAAGAGGATACCCTTATACCGGATGACCGGCTCAGGCAGCGGGTCCACCTCCTGTTCCGGGATAAATTTGATGTCCTGAATCATTATCTGGGGAAAAACGATTAATAAGACAGGAAGTAACTATAGGGAAGTGATATAAAATGAAAAGATTAAGAGACAGTTTGGATTCGAAATACCTGAAGATCTGCCTGTATGCCGGGGTGACGGTCATTGTAACGGCGATAGTATTTTTGCTTCTGTATCTGACAGGCGGTGTGTGGAGAAAAATCTGGAATGTGTTTCTTGCCGTGCTGAAACCCATGATCCTGGGAGGTGTCCTGTGTTATCTGCTGGCTCCGCTGGAGAACCGGATCGAGAAGTTCCTTAACAGAAACGGGAACAAAAACTGGACGAAAGCAGTGGCAGTCGCACTGACCTACGTACTGATCCTTGTGGCCATTGTCATTCTGATCGTCCTGATTGTTCTGACCATGTACAAGAGTTTAAGTGTGATCAGTATTGACGGAATCAAAGAGTTCTATTATTCCATGACAGCGGATCTCGCTGACTTTGAAAATGTGATCAATGAAGCATTTGAAAAGATCGGACTTCCGATCAATAAGATCACCGGATTGTTCGGTTCACTGGTAAGCGGGGTAGCCGGTTTCTTCAGCCTCCTGCTTTTCGGCATCATTTTTTCCGTTTATTTTCTTATTGACGGGCAGAACATCGGCAAGTATTTTCGCCGGGCATTCCGTTTGCTTTTCGGCGAGAAGAACAATGATCAGCTGAACATCTTTCTCAATGATGCGGATCAGGCATTTTCAGGCTATATCCGCGGCCAGTTCCTGGACGCCTTTATCGTTGCCGTCCTGACTTCAGTTGCCCTTCAGATCGCGGGGGTTCCCAGTGCCATTGTGGTGGGAATCTTTACAGGGATCGGAAATCTGATCCCCTATTGTGGTCCGATCGTCGGGTATGTTGTGACAGCTGTCGTCTGCATTCCGGGTGGGGACTGGGTGAAACTTATTATCGGACTCATCGTGATCGCAGTTGTCATGTTTGTGGACGGAAATGTGATCAATCCCAGGCTTCTCAGCAGCAGTATAGAAGTCCATCCCCTGCTGGTGATCGCGGCATTGCTCGGAGGCGGTGTGGTCGGCGGTCTCGTAGGAATGATCGTAGCGGTTCCCATCGCCGCCCTGCTGAAGATACAGCTGGACAGATATCTTGATAAGAAGGAACAGAAAGGAGCCAGTCATGAACAACAATAACGCCGCGGCTACTCTTGAAAAAAAAGCAAGTTCAAAAAACGGGATTAAAAGGATGGTCTTTGTCCTGCTTTCCCTTGTGATCGAAGTCCTTGTGATCCTTTCGCTCTTCGTCTGGCTGAATGACTATGCGGAGTGGATCAATATCGCCACCCGTGTTCTAGCACTTTTACTGGTGCTGTTTATCTATAACCAGAACAAAACATCCGCCATGAAAATGCCCTGGATCATCCTGATCCTGATCCTGCCTCTCTTCGGTATTACCCTTTATTTCCTGATCGGGCTGAGTATGTCCACGAAGGAAATGAGGAAACGTTACAAGGAAGTCGATGAGATCATTTTTCCTTTCATACCGGAGAAAAAGGATGTTACGGACAGACTTGTGGAAGTGGACAGGAGAGCGGCTAATATTGCCAGATATATCTGTGACAGATCCGGATACCCGGTCTATGACAACACCGATATCGTCTATTATGATGATGCTGCAGTAGGGCTGGAAGCACAGAAGGAGGAGCTTCGCAAGGCAGAGAAATTCATCTTTATGGAATATCACGCCATCGAAAATGCGGAGAGCTGGCAGGGGATACAGGAGGTTCTGGAAGATCGCGTCCGGGCAGGTGTTGACGTCAGAGTCTTCTATGATGATATGGGAAGTATCGGCTTTATCAATGTTGATTTTGTGAAGCTGATGGAATCAAAAGGGATCTAATGCAGGGTATTTAACCCCTTTGTTCCGGGACTGAATATCTTCCTTAACAACAGAGACCACCGGAAGATCACGGTGATCGACGGGAAGGTCGGGTTCACCGGCGGCTACAACCTGGCCAATGAGTACTTCCACATCACTGAACCTTACGGATACTGGAAGGATACCGGTGTCAAGATCACCGGAGATGCCGTAAAAAGTCTGACCGCCACATTTCTTGAAATGTGGAACGCAGTCCGTGGTGATGATGAAAATGACACGGATTACGGACAGTTTTTCCCGGATTACGAATATCATGCCAGGGAAGACGGCTTTGTCATCCCTTATGCAGACCTGCCTTTGGATGAAGAACAGGTGGGCGAGGATATCTATATGTCGGTGGCCAGATATGCCAAGGAATATGTCTGGTTCGTTACCCCCTATCTGATCCTGACGGATGAGATGATCCATACTCTCGGCCTGGCGGCCAAGCAGGGGATAGATGTCCGTGTGATCACTCCGGGAATACCGGATAAGAAGCTGGTATATTCCATTACCAGGTCCTATTATCACAGTCTGGTAAGAAACGGTGTGCGGATCTTTGAGTTTACTCCCGGCTTCTGCCATGCCAAGATGAGCATCACAGATGACCGGATCGCTACATGCGGAACCATCAACCTCGATTACCGCAGCCTCTATCATCATTTTGAGAACGGATGTCTGTTCACCGGCTACGATGCAGTGGCTAAGGTCAGGGAAGACTTTGAGGATATGATGGCCCAGTCCAGGGAAGTGACCGAGGATTACAGAAATCCAAGAACCACAAGAAAGCTGTTAATGGATTTCCTAAGACTTTTCGCCCCGCTTCTGTAGCAGATAATGTCCGTATATAAACTGTAATAATCAGAATCAGTATATATATTCAGTATATAAATAAAGAGGGTACAGCAATGACCGATTCTTGATCACCGACTGTACCCTCTTTGTTTATCATTATGTATCAGCTATATTGTTTATCAATTATACTTCGATCCGATATTTTTCGATATCCATCTTCACGTCTCCTAATCCGCGAAAACGGATTCCCTGCGCCTCCATATCTGTGTAGAATACATAGGATGCAGCCTGTTCCCCGTCATTGGCGAACAGCTCAATGCTGTATTTATCCAGCAGTATCCGCAGCTTCAGGCTTCCCTGCCTGTTTCTCACACAGAATCTTCCAACATTTACCTCTTCCTGTATCTTCCCGCAGTTTCTGCGGTCTACCAGGACCATGTTCTCCCGGGGATAGAACTGAAGCAGAAGATGATGGCTATCATCCTGTGCAAGCTGAAGGTCAAACCGTGCAAAGGATTCGGGATCTATTGTTGAAAGCTGAATGGTCATATCAAGAACTCTTCCTTCGATGCCCGGAAGACTCCGTAAGGAGATTTCCGGGGTTTTTT
>CAJGDH010000207.1 GCA_904502145.1 uncultured Eubacterium sp. | reverse complement strand
GGCGCCGCCGGCCCATGCTCCCTGACTGTTTTTCCTACGGTAAAGGATACCCAGGACGTTCTCGGAATAGTTGGTCATCATTCCGAAGAAGGCGATCAGCCACATCCAGAATACAGCGCCGGGTCCTCCCGTTGCGATGGCTCCGGCTACACCGACGATATTACCGGTACCTACCGTAGCGGCAAGGGCAGTACACAGGGACTGGAACTGGGAGATCGTATGGTCCTCTGTATGACTCGTTACATGGCGGTCACCGAAGATCGCACCGATGGTATTCTTCATCCAGTGTCTGAAATGGGTCAGCTGGAAGAATCCGGTCATCAGGGTCATCAGGATACCGACAAATCCAAGAAGGATCAACGCCGGCCAACCCCAGACGATACCATTCAATAAACCGTTAACACTCTCAATTGTTTTCATTACACACCTCTCTCCTTGTTTTTGGGTTATCGAAAAGCATTTTTGAATAATTAAAGGAACATTTATCCATATTCCGAAAATGCGTCCCCGCTCACGAGACGCATTAATCCCCGTTATTATCACATAATATGGACTTTATGTCAATAAATATGAAAGAAAAAGCTCCTGAAATTGCGAAAATACGATCTGGCATATAGCGGACTTTTTCCCTTTCTGACCGGTCCGGAACATTTTCCGGAAATATTCAAAAATATTTTCAAAAAATGTATTGACAGATAGAGACTCATCCTTTACTATATACCTATACCCCCATGGGTATAAAAATCAGGAAAAACAATTCTTACAACATATTTTATTAAGGAGGTAACACTATGTTTTTTGAAAAGAAAGTTATATTTTCCATCCTCGGAGGCTTCGCCCTCGGCAAAACCGGCAATGAGATCTTTGGCAGCGAGACAGCCAAGAAAGCATATCTGAAAGCCGCCACCGGCGCTATGATCCTGAAAGACAACATCATGGAGCGTGTGGAAGTCATCCAGGCTGCCGCTTCCGACATCGCAGCAGATGCCCGCGCAGAGGCTGACAAATATCAGGAGAAGAAGGACGCTTCCTTCGAGACCTTCCTCAAAGCAGCCATGCACAGAGGCAATTTCTCCGAATTTGATTCCGAGACAGAAGAAGAAACCGAAGATGATTCGGAGGCTGACTGAGGGACGGGCCTGAACAAACCCCTGTAGATCAGACTGATACAAAGAACAAAACTATGGAAGAAAAGGTTCAGGACTCATCCCTGCAGGATGAGGAAGACCTTACCACTTTAATCAAAAAGAGATTTCCCGAACTGTCCGATCAGGACATCAGTGACTTTGAAGACTTGCTGTACAGCAGGTTCCCTGACCTGTCCGACAAGGACATGAAAGGTCTGAAAGACCTTCTGGCAGATGACACCGCACCTCTGTCCGGGAAACATTTTGAAGGATTCAGAAACTTTTTAAAAGACGGGTTCAAAAACCTGTCCGGCAAAGAACGTGACGGCCTGAAGGACCTCCTGAAAAATGGTCTGGGCGGCCGGACCGGAAAGCAGTTCCGCTGGAGATTCGGAAAAACCATGGGCAAAGGTCTGGGCATGGGTCTTGGAAAAGGCCTGCTTGGCAAGGGCATGGGATTCGGTGCTCTCCGCATGCTGGGAAGGGGGATCATATGAGATATGAGATAGTTCATGAGGCTGAACGTCAGCTTCATATCAAGCTTCCCACCCGCAGGCTGACGGGAAGTGAAGCGGATGTCCTCTATTACGGTCTGATGGAGACAGAAGGTGTTCTGTCCGTCAGTGTACTGAGAAGAACAGCTTCCGCTGTCATCAAGTTCAGAAAAGGGTCCGCCCCCGGGATCCTTGATGTCCTGGACAGGATGGACCTCCACAGCCAGGAGGCCCTGGAAGCCCTGCCCGGCGTTTCCGCCCGGGCCACCAACGAAGAATTCAAGGATAAAGCCGCCGGAAAGATCTTGTTCCAGATTGGAAAGAGATTTCTGCTACCCCTTCCCATCCGGGCTGCATTCAGTATCTACAACGGCGCACCATATATCATGGAAGGGTTAAAAGACCTCTTCAAGCGTGATTTCAGCGCGGAAGTGGTCCATGCCAGCGCTATCCTGGCCTCCTTCCTCACCGCAGACTTCAACACGGCCAGCTCCATTATCTTCCTGACTGACCTCGGGGAGATGCTGGAAGAATGGACCTACAAGAAATCCGTGGACGACCTGGCCCAGTCCCTCTCCTTAAATGTAACCAAGGTATGGAGAGGTATGGAGGACGGTTCCTTCGTCCAGTGTCCGATCCATGAGGTGAAAGACGGAGATCTGATCCGTGTAGGTATGGGAAGTCTTATCCCCCTGGACGGTGTAGTGGAAACCGGCGAGGCCATGGTCAACCAGGCCGCTCTGACCGGCGAATCCGTCCTGGCAGCCAAACGTCCGGAAAGTACGGTATTTGCCGGTACTGTTCTGGAGGAAGGCGAACTGGTCATCCGTGTCCATGCCACCTCCGGCCAGACCAGATACGACAGGATCGTACAGCTGATCGAAGAATCCGAAAGCATGGTTTCTGTCACCCAGAGCCGTGCGGAGAAGGTGGTAAGCCGCCTGATCCCCTATACATTTGGTGCTTCCGTGATCACCGGTCTCCTGACGGGCAACCTGACCAAGGCTGCTTCCGTTCTTATGGTGGACTTCTCCTGTGCCATCGAAGTGGCTATGCCCATCGCCGTCCTCTCCGCCATGCGTGAAGCCGGCCGCCGCCAGATTACCGTCAAAGGCGGCAAATATCTGGAGATGATCTCCGAAGCAGATACGGTCATCTTCGACAAGACAGGAACCCTGACCAACGCCACACCTGTGGTGGAACAGGTTCTTCCCCTTGACGGACGTGACGAAAACGAGATGCTTGCACTGGCCGCCTGTCTGGAGGAACATTTCCCCCATTCCCTGGCCAACGCAGTGGTCAAAGCGGCAAAAGACCGCAATCTTGATCACGAAGAGTTACATACATCACCCAACTACATCGTCGCCCATGGTATCGTATCCTCCCTCAACGGGGAGAAAGTCGTCATCGGAAGCAGCCATTACGTCCTGGAAGACGAAGCTGCCTATATCTCCGATGAAGACAGGGAGAAGGTTCTGGCTATGCCGACCCAGTATTCCCGCCTCTACATGGCCATCGGCGGCCGTATGGCAGCCGTAATCGGAATCTCCGACCCCATCAAGCCGGAGACGACTGAAGTGATCCGGTCCCTGCGCGATAGCGGCATCAAACACATCGTAATGATGACCGGTGACAGTGAGCGTACCGCCGCTGCCATCGCCGCCCAGGCAGGTATTGACGAATATTATTCCGAAGTCCTCCCGGAGGACAAGGCACGATATGTCCAGGAAGAAAGGGACAAAGGCCGCAAGGTCATCATGATCGGTGACGGAATCAACGATTCCCCGGCCCTCTCCGCAGCAGACGTAGGTATCGCCATCAAGGAAGGCGCAGACATCGCCAAGGAGATCGCCGATATCACCATCTCCGGCAAAGAGATCGAGAAACTGGTCACCTTGCGTGAAATGAGCAGTCAGCTCCTGAACAGGATGAGTTGGACCGGCCGGGTAGGCATTGGCTTCAACGCCGCCATCCTGGTAGGG